>JBFXII010000459.1:0-2503 GCA_050176095.1 Desulfomonilaceae bacterium | reverse complement strand
AACGAGCGCAACCCCTGTCGTATGTTAAATGTTCATGCGAGACTGCCTTGGTGCAACCAAGGAGGAAGGAGGGGATGACGTCAAATCAGCATGGCGCTTACATCTAGGGCTACACACATGGGGTAATGGCGAATACAACGGGTCGCGAGGGAGTAATCCGGAGCTAATCCTTCAAAATTCGCCTCAGTTCGGATTGTGGGCTGCAACTCGCCCACATGAAGGGGAGTCGGTAGTAATCGCAGGTCAGCTATACTGCGGTGAATACGTTCTCGTTTCTTGTACACACTGCCCGTCAAGTCAACAAAGTCAGCAGTGCCCGAAGTCGGTACCTCCTCGGAGGCCGCCTAAGGCAAGGTTGGCGATGGGGGCTAAGTCGTAACAAGGTAGCCGTTCTGGAAGGAGCGGCTGGATCACCTCCTTTCTAAGGAGTATCAAAAAGGGATTTTCACGAGTCCGCCCGCAAGGGAAGCATACGCCAGACCATTGTGGTTGGGTCTTTAAAACTAATTCACGACGCAATTTCCTGTCACTTCTCAGATAATTCAAACAATCAAAACCCACTTAACGTGGGTTTTTGTGTGTCTATCTGTTAAAATAAACCATCATTCCGGGCGATTAGCTCAGTCGGCTAGAGCGCGGTCCTGATAAGACCGAGGTCCTTGGTTCGATTCCAAGATCGCCCACCTTTAACAAATTTTGCTCCCGCGCAGAACTGGTCGCCCATGCGCGGCCAAACGCATGGAGCGACGCAAAGGGCTTTTTGAATTCGATCTGAATTTTTCTTTGGTCTAAAAGATAGTTCGAGCCAACTCTTTTGGCAAAATCTTTGATTTTGCCATTTGTATTTTCTATGCGCGCGATTTTTTAATTTTGTATCCCTATCGGGATGGTTTGATATTTATTCATCCTGACGGATGGGTATCTTATTGACCTTCGTTCAATGTGCCTGCTTTGCAGGCACGAATATTTCTACTCGGGTTCTCTTGACGACGGTTTTTAATTATGGGATAATCTATCTAACTCAAGATATTTCTAAGGGGCTTAGAATGGTGATCATTGTAAAAACCACCGTTGTTTCGGCGGGAAGTACAGATGAACAGTTGCGTTTTGTTGAATTAGGTAGACCTGTCAACAAAGAGACTGTAAAGGCCAAATGTGACCTCATTCTTGCCGGTTGGATCGATTCGTTGATTGCCAATGGTTGGGATGGCCAAGAAGAAGTTGCTTTGTGTACTTTTGAGGTTACGGATGTTGACTGAGTTGAAGTGGGGCAGATGTTCTGCCCCTTTCTCTTATCGAGCCTACTGGCTAGTAGGAGTTTTGAACTAATTATTGACTTTGGCGCAATGCATCAAATATAACTGGCGGAATTTTAGAATTCGGTCACAAAAAGAGGTAAAATTTGTCTAAAGAAATAGAATTTAACATGAATAATAGCGAGAATATTGATATGGATTTATCGAGAAAAGAGCTTGCTAATCTAGTTTTTCCTGAGGCCAAATATACAGTTGACGACCTTGAGAGTAGATATCCTGTTAGAGAACTAAAACAAGGTGCAATTGTGGCGAGAGTAGCACCTAGCCCAACCGGTTTCATGCATAGTGGTGGTATTTACTCGGCCTTAGTTTCAGAAAGGTTGGCACATCAAAGTGGAGTCATTTTCTTTTTACGAATTGAAGATACTGACAAGAAGAGAGAAGTTGAAGGAGCTAGAACCTTAATAATTGACTCACTTCATAACTACGGAATTGAATACGATGAAGGTCCTGTTTCAGAAGCTCAGGACAGTGGGGAGTATGGTCCATACACTCAAAGTCAAAGAGTAGAGATATATCAATCGATGGCGAAGCACTTACTTGAAAAAGGTTTAGCCTACGTATGTTTTGCAACCGCCGGGGAACTTGAGGAGATTTCTGATAAACAAAAAGAGCTTAAAACACGGCTTGGTTATTATGGCGAGTGGGCCATGTGGCGAGATAGACCTGTAAAAGAAGTGATTGAATTGGTTAAGAAAGGTACTCCTTATGTGATTCGATTCAGATCTCCAGGGAATGTAGATAAAAAAGTTAAAGTTAATGATTTGTTTAAGGGTGATCTTGTACTTCCTGAAAATGACCAGGATATTGTCATTTTGAAGTCAAACGGTATACCGACTTATCATTTTGCACATACTGTCGACGATCATTTTATGAGAACTACCCATGTTTTGAGGGGAGATGAGTGGTTGTCCTCACTACCTCTTCACTTGCAGTTATTCACAGCCCTTGGTTGGGAGATTCCAGTTTATGGTCACTTTGCCCCAATAATGAAGATGGAGGGTGAAAGTAAGAGAAAACTAAGTAAAAGAAAGGATCCAGAAGCAAATATTGAGTTTTATGATAAGAGTGGTTTCCCTAAAGAGGCAGTATTATAGTATCTTTTAAACTAGGCTAATACAAGTTTCGAGGATTGGATGGCCAAGAAACCGAAGATGGGTTATCAAGAGTATAAATTGTCTTTACAT
>JBFXII010000458.1:0-2510 GCA_050176095.1 Desulfomonilaceae bacterium | reverse complement strand
CCCCTAGTTTTGACGCAAGTGTCGAAGAAATTTTCTGCGCACTATGCTCTGGAGCTACACTTGTGTTGAAATCCCAGACCGAATTACAGTCAATATCGACTCTAGCCGGAGAATGGTCCGATTCACAAATAACCATCCTGGATTTGCCTACAGCTTTCTGGCATCAGCTTACAACTGCCCTGGAAGAAAAATCCATCCTTCTACCTGAAACACTTCGGACCGTCATCATTGGTGGAGAGCAACCCTCAGTCGAACGCCTAAACTCATGGTTGAGAACTGCAAGTAATAACATCAGCCTCATAAATACCTACGGCCCCACAGAGACCACTGTAGTGGCTACAGCAGTTAATTTGTCACCTTGGGACAGTCACGATTCAGTATCTCGCCACATCCCCATCGGTCGGCCTCTTGAACACGTCAAAACATATGTCCTGGACAAAAATTGGAAACCTACGCCTATCGGAGTCCCTGGAGAACTCTGCATCGGTGGCAACGCCTTAGCTCGAGGATATGTCAATCTACCCGATAAGACATCGGAAAGATTCATCACAGATCCTTTTAGTAATTCATCGGGAGACAGGATTTACCGAACCGGGGATCGTGTCAGATACCTCGAAAATGGGGAATTAGAGTTCTGCGGTCGAGTCGATCGTCAGGTTAAGGTCCGAGGCTTTAGAGTCGAACTCGATGAAATAGACTCGGCTCTAAGAAGTTTTCCGGAAATCTCCGAAGCATTCACTTTAGACATCCGAAAAGATTCCAGCCCCGTGCAATTAACCACCTACATAGTCTTGCATGAGGGCTCTCAGATTGATGAATCGCAGTTGAGAGAAGAACTCAAGAACAAACTTCCGGATTTCATGATCCCTGCCGCTTTCACAATTCTGGATAAATTCCCTCTAACCTCAGGCGGCAAGATAGATGTAAACGCACTGAAAGAAATCAGGACCTTTCAAACGCTTGGACTTGACAGTATCGTGCCCCCCAGAACACCGGTTGAAGAAGTCCTGGTTAACATTTGGAAAGATGTGTTTGGCTCCGAGCACATAGGGGTAAAGGATAATTTTTTCCACCTGGGAGGACATTCTCTTTTAAGCATACAAATAATAGATCGAGTGAACAAAGCAGGACTCAGGTTGACACCGGCTGAATTTATTCAGAACCCAACAATCCAGGAACAGGCAAAAGTTATTACCACTGCCAAGCCTTCATCTGAGGCCGGATCCTGGCAATGCCTTGTGGAACTCCAACCTCGAGGCTCACGCCCACCAGTGTATTTGATTCATTCAAATCCAGGAGATGTCTTGGGTTATGTCAACCTTGTCAACAGGTTGGGCGCCGACCAGCCATGTTTCGGTTTTGAATCTCTAGGCTTAAAAGCTCCTTCAAAGGCGCATAAAACCGTAGAGGAAATGGCTAAATACTACATTGAAGAAATGATATCCTTTCAGCCTGAACCTCCTTACTATCTTGCAGGATGGTGTTATGGGGGCATCGTCGCCAGCGAAATGGCTTACCAAATGCAAGAAATGGGCAAACAGGTTGGTCTGCTTGTTTTGATAGAAACCCCCTTTCCCAGGATGGCAAATGTAAGAGCCAGTTACTATCTCAAAAAACTATTGGGTCTTGCAAAGCTTGGCCCCAAAGGCTGGATTTCTTATATGCAAAATAAATTCAATTACTTGAAAAAAGTCAAATCTGGAGCCATAGACTCTGCCTTCTCATTGGAATTCGATTCAGGGGTATTATCCAATAGGCCCGAGGTTTATAGACTTAACACTCAAGCTATGACTCATTACTCTCTCAAGGGCTTTCTGTCATGTCCCATCAGAATATTCGTCGGAGACGTTCTCGAAGAGGGATTCATACCTGACATCGAAAACCTCTGGAGCAAGATGAGCAGTGATGTTCAAAGATATGTGGCCCCAGGTTCTCACTTGAATATCCTGAAAGAACCAGGAGCAAATATTCTTGCAAAACAAATGCGTTTATGCCTGGATGAAACCTACAAAGTTGAATGTAACTTGTGACCACTGGAATGAGGACTCTAATTAATAAATGCATTGCATCAAATGTCACAAGGCAAGCTCTGAAAACAATGAGAACTCTTTGATATTTAATTATGTTGATGATTCTGGCGATTACTTCACTATTTTTAAATAGACCTGGCTGGAATCATCACAAGTGTTCAAAACCCAGTAGTAAAAAGATGAACAGCTACGAACTAATGCCAGTTTCATTATTAGGCTTCTAAATCCATCCCCAAAAAGTTGAAATGACCAGAACGTGACAAATTGTTGATCAAGACGTTGCACAATCGCCAAAAAACTTTTATATGTGGCAAATACGCAGTAGGATTTCTTTGATCAATAACATCAAAAGAAACATCACATCTAATAATTCTCCATCAAGCGAAGTATTAGGCTATGCCTTTGCAGTGGTCGCTACGGCGATTTGGTCATTTAACTTCATCGTCGCAAGAATCCTTGCAGACAGTGTTCCTCCGGTTA
>JBFXII010000457.1:0-2511 GCA_050176095.1 Desulfomonilaceae bacterium | reverse complement strand
CCGAAAATTAAGTCGAACAAGAACGCAAAAGGCCTGATGCAACTTAGGCCGGTGGTTCTTGAGGTTCTTGGTGTGACCAATCCATGGGATCCTTACCAAAATGTCATGGCGGGGGCAGCCTACCTTAGGCATTGTTTTGAGCGATATTCCAAGTTTGAAAATTCTACATACCTGGCCTTGGCAGCTTACAATATAGGTCCGGGTAATACTCGGAAGTTAGAAAGCTCCGAAGCGGCTTCGAGATTTGTCAAAAAGGTATTGACTGTCTATAATAGATTGACTTCAGATGCGTCGAGGTGCAGCAGACACAGTCTTAACACCGAAGTAGCGGCCATCAAGGTTGCCGGAGTAAGATGAAAACCTTGTGACCTATTGTTTGATATCGAAAACTTCTTGAGACGAAAATGATTGAGTTTATGCAAAGTTTCCTTAATGAAATCTGGACAAATTGCAAACCAAATAATGCGAGCCATTTTTGGAACCCCCCTCGCTCCAGCCGTACAGTAGGTGAGGTGATCCGATGAAAAGAGTTTTATCAGCGTTAACAATACTGTTTGTAAGCATCATGGTTTTATATTCGCCAATAGCCTCTATGGCCGAGGACTTTCTGGTGATAAAGAAAAAAAGTGGGCCTACCCAAAAGGTTCCTCTTAGTTTTCCACCGGATCAAATTGAGTCTTTTCATGTTGAATCCAGTCCAGCTCCTCCGGCAGGAGTGCCGGAAAGAGAAACTCAGGACAGTGATCAGTCTGCCGATATGCCCATGAAAGGCAAAGAGCGGGGGGATCGTCAGATTTCTACTCCGTTTGGAGGCCGCCAAGGGTCTAAACAGTCACCTAGTGTCGAAAATGAGCAGGTTAGTAGACCGACTCGACAAAAAATTGGACCGACACAGGATCCTAGCTCCAAGGAATCGACTGATCAGTTTTCGGAATCAAGGACTACAGAGTCTTCTACGAAGGCTGAAAAAACTAGCACAGCAAGACCTAGCCCATTGGCAGCATTGGAGGAGTCATCTCCCAAACAAGCGTCTTTTACGATCAATGTCTATAAATTACCTGAAAATATAGCGGCTCTACCAGATTATAGCGCGTTCAGACCGACCAAGATCTTGTTTGCCGATAAGATAGATTTAGATCCATCGAGATATAGATCTGATCTTCCTGGGTTACCTGAGAGCACTGATGGTCTTGGTTTGAGATACATGGGCAACTTCTTGGTGTCCGGAGAAGGCATCTTTAAGGTGAGGTTAAGGTCAAAGGATGGAGCACGATTACACATCAATGACAAGACCCTCATCGACAACGATGGTGTTCATGAGTCTTCTGAAAAAACCGGATTCGTACATCTTGCTGAAGGAATGCATTCAATAATATTAGACAGTTTCAATTCAAAAGGGGCCCCGCTACTTAAATTATCTGTTCAGGGGCCGGAGGGTGACGAAAAAGTCTTTTCAATTAGCTCGGGTTTACAGGGGTGGAAAGAGCCTGCAAAACCTTATGATGTGCTTTGGGGGCAGGTGTATTTCGTGCCACAGGGAAATTATCCTGAAGGGCCCGATTTTTTGAAATTGAGTCCTGTAGGACGTCTTATAACTCCTGAGCTAAACTTGAAATCTACGCCAATGATACCTGGCATCCCTGGTCGAAGAGATATGGTCGCCATTCGTTATCAAGGATTTTTCAATGTCACTGGGGCTGGAATTTTTGCTTTCAGAATGGCTTCAAACAATTTTGCAAAGCTAACCATTGGTAAGAGCGCAATAATCGAAGCGCCCAAAGGAACGAAACCAGAAAGTGAAGGATCTCTGGGCTGGGCTTTTCTCCAGCAAGGCAGTTATCCCATTGCTGTGGATTATTTCAATGCTCAGGGCGATCCACGCCTGGAGTTATTTGTAACCTCGCCGATCAAACCTGAAGAACTGTTCAATCCTTCGAAGAATCTCGAAGGGTTTGCGACCGATACCGGACAAATGAATCAGATCCCTGCATTTGTCTATTTTCTTGCTCCAAACACTAAAAAGCTTCCTAATTTTAACAAGTTGTCACCGGCAGGAATGTTCTTTACAAAAGCTATTGATTATCCAATAAACAGGGGTTCACGTGAGTTTCCAGGTGTTCCTAAGCGCGATGAATGGCTTGGGATAAGATTTTATGTGAAGTTTTCATTGACCGAGCAGGAAAAGGGAACTTACAAATTTAGAGTTGTTTGTGACGACGCTGCTAGATTGATAATAGGTAAAAAGATAGTCGTGAATGCCGAAGGCTCAGGCCAGAAAGCTGTGGATCAGACTGGCTCAGTAGAGTTACCGGTTGGAAGTCATGAAATGTTCCTGGATTATCTACAGACAACAGGCGCGAACGCATTACAGCTCTACATTACTCCTCCTGGAGGAGAAGAAAATATATTCTCTTTCGAGTAGACTTCAACTGCTTCAGCCATACGAGCCTGGCTGAAGCAATTCACTTCATTCTTCCGGCTCATCCTTTGGGTCTGTGCTCACCAGCTGTA
>JBFXII010000456.1:0-2542 GCA_050176095.1 Desulfomonilaceae bacterium | reverse complement strand
CTGAAGCACACCCGTGCTAAGACTGAAGTCAGCCATGTGATAGTTTCTCCCCATGATGAAATAGATAGAATTGAGAAATCCACGAGACAGAAAAATTATTATGGATAGTCTTTTTTGGCGACCAACTCTTCGAAATTTTTTTTCACTAAGACCGTGTCCGGATGATCCGATCCGTAGCATTTCTTCAAAACAGGCAGGCTTAGATCAAACAGATGTTGGGCTGCTTGTAGATCGCCTTCTTTACGGTGTACCTCTGCTAGGTTGTTAAAATATATGCCGAGTTCTGGGACGATTCTTGTGGGCATTTTTCTTCCAATGGCTATGGCTTTTAGATAATGCCTTTTAGCCTCCTGAATTTCTCCTTTGTTGAAAAAAAGTGTGGCCAGATTGTTAAAGCAGGTGGCGATATCAACACTATGCCGATGACTACCACTCTCAAAAATTTCGAGAGCCTTGAGATACAATTTCTTCGCTTCAATGAATTTTCCTTGCTGAGCACATATAAGTCCTAGATTATTGTAGGAAATGGCTATTTCGTGACTTTTCGGACCTAACTCCATCTCTCGAATGCGCAGCGATCTCTTTGCAATGTTCTCGGCTTGATCAAGCATGTCCAAATCGGAATAGACAGGGGCTAAATTATCCATCAAAGTGGCCAATTCGATTCTACTGGTGGGACAAAACCTGTAAAATGACTTTATCCCATATTCAAGTAGACTTCGCGCTTCCTCATATAACCCCATGTTTCTATATGCTACTGCGACATTGTTAATTGTGGTAGGCAGCCCCTGATTTTGATCTGACCTACTGATTGTGTCCGATTCTTTGGCTAAAACTCTTGATTGGTTTTTTCGCGCAGAATTGGTATGGATAACTGAGTTCTCTTGATCCAAGTTGAATTGTCCAGAGAGTAATGTTCTTGAGCTAGGTGTTTTTCCGCGCTTCTGGTTTATACCCGGCAAACTGGATACACTGCTCGTAGCCATCGATCGCGTTGAAAAAATATTATTAAGTTGCAGTCCGTTTCCCATTTGTAATTCCTCCTCAGGATCGGAGACATCCATAGAGCTCGCTACGGCAAAGCTTAGTCTTTCGCCGAACTTGATCTATGTGGAGGCCTCTAACGCAATCATTCTTGGAACAACAACGTGAGCAACTGATTAGAGGAATTATAATTGTTGATTAAATTGATGAATTGGTGTGGCTGTATGAAATGAATTAAATATCGTCGGATATGTAAATAACTTTTGAACCTTGCGGTTCGAACATAAATGGTAGTTCCGGCAAGACCTCTAGCGCCTGTCGAACTTGTTGGCGTTTGTGTGGTTCCACGTAGAACAACAGGAATCCTCCCCCACCGGCGCCAAGAACCTTTCCACCAATGGCCCCCGCTTTTCTGGCCCGTTCGTAATAAAGGTTTATGGAATCGTTGCTGATGGTGTCAACTAAACTCCTTTTTAGCATCCAACCCTGATGAAGTATTTCACCAAAACCGCTCATCGATCGGGCGTCTCGCATCACTTCAAGCATATCTACACATAGATCCCTCATCTGGCGTAACGCTTCCATTTTCTGATGTGTAGTGGCTTTTTGGACTTCGAGAATATCCCCAGCTCTCCTCACTCCCCCTGTAAAAAAAATAAGAAGATTGTCCTGTAATGCTTTCTTGGTAGCCAATGAACATATAACCGGATCGACGAATACTGATTCATCCGGATTAAAACGTATGTGGCATACTCCACCATATGCTGCTATGTATTGATCCTGCTTGCCTATTGGATCTCCCAAAAGTTCAATCTCTATCTTGCAAGCTTCTTCCGCTAAACGACCAGCGGAAACCGCTTCTCCTTTAAATGAATGCAGCGCGTGCAATAAACCAACCGCGTACGAGCTTGAAGAACCCAAACCCGTCCCAGCCGGAATATCGGCCATTGACGTAATTTCAACATTTTCCACAACACCAGTCAGCTTCATAGCCTCACGAATAATCGGATGCCGGACTTCATTTACACTGTTGACTAACTCCGTTCTGGAATATTTTAGGCTAATCTTGTGATCGAAATAACGGCTGAGCCTGTTGATAGTGATGTAGATGTATTTGTTGATGGATGAACTCACCACAGCGCCTTGCTCCCTTGTGTAAAAAGACGGAAGATCAGTTCCGCCACCGCAAAAGCTAATTCTTAAAGGCGTTCTAGTTATTATCATCTATTCTCCCCTTTGATCCCAAAACCTTATTCGGGTGAAGACCGCATCCAGTCTGAAAATCTGAACTTGCTTAACTATATTTACCTTTTCAAAACTCATTTACTAGAAAAAGCCTATACAGGCTTCCTTATATGCTTCGAATATCTAGCGCTCGAGGTGTTTGTCAAAAAATTTTGCGATTACCTCAAAAACCTCTTTAGATTCCGGTGAATCAAACGCCATAACATATTGCGCATGAGACATGCCTTCGCACATTTGTAGTTCAGTAATTACATCAACCTTACGCAGTTTATGATGTATACGGACAGTATCACTCAAGAATAGATCACGCGTA
>JBFXII010000455.1:0-2547 GCA_050176095.1 Desulfomonilaceae bacterium | reverse complement strand
TTGCCTCCAAGAAGATATACTACTCCGTAACGACGATTTACATCAGTTTCATAATTTTCAGGTAAGATGACATGAACCGGAAAAGGCCCCGGGACATTCTGGCCACCCTTGGCGCGGGCACTCTTGTAAACGTTTGAATGAACCCTTACCACTTCAATATAATGTTTTGTCCGCAGAAACTTGGTTCGCGCCTCTATTTCAGACCATGGCTCCTCTTTAACTGCGGCGTACGAAACAATCGGGAATATTATTATAAATGCGAGGAAAGCTCTTGTTATAGTTAAAGCCAGGCTCATCAAAAACCTCCGGTGGCTATATTCTCAAGATATCTTTTCACAAAAATAGTCATTAAATAACAGATGTCCAAAAATTATCTAACATTAACCATATAGACTGTGACCGGAAATCCCTGCTGGTCAACTGTGCTGCTTTCCGGTGGATCCATAAGGATAACGCTGCTTTTAACATTAACACCTCTGAGGGCGCATCTGACATAGAGGGGGTAAGTTCCGGGACGCCCTGCTGCAACCTGAACTTGCATCTCGTAGGTCTTTTGTTCAGCCCAAAGATCTATCCAGAGTTCAGCCATTGGGACTTTGGTCCTAATCTTGTCAGATAAAACAGATAGCACAGTGCTCCCCGGAGCGTATATTCTGCCAGGTTTAGCTGAGACAAGCTTCAGTCCTGATGGATCTGGTGTGGAAACCGTTATGCCGCCGTAATCTGACTCGGCTCCCTGATTTTGAGCCTGAATAGTTACAGTGAATGTCTTTCCCGACTGAACCTCTGATGGCATCTTGACACTTAGAATCTTAGGCGATGCTTCACGTGGTTTAGCAATTTTAAATAGGTTAGCTGTCCAGTCTGTCCCATCAATCTTGGTTTCAATCAAATATTCACCCTCGGGGAGAGAACCAAGTTTTGTCGATTCAAAATCCATTGGGAATTTGATTTCCAAGTCTGAATTTTGAGGCGCGATCGAAAAGGACTTGTTGACATCGATCTGAGGCCCTTGAAGTCTTACCTCCAAATTTCTGGGTGAATTCCCTTGATTTCGGAACCAGAATTTTATTGCATTTTTGTTGTCATCGACGAATTTCGGTATGTGAGATTTTACTTCCGGGAACGATTTGAATACCTTACCTGCCAGATGAGTGATTTCGAGATCAGGTCCCTTGGGCGCCAAAGGTTTCTGAGCCTGGTTTGTCTGTTTTTCTTGAGAGGTTGTCTGGTTGTTCGCCGGGATTCCTGACGAGGGCAAATTACTCTTTTGATCATTTCTCGGAGCAACATCGGCATTGGTTTGCGGTTGGTTTTGAGCCAATGCTTTGTCACTTGTGTCAGTGGCTGATTGAACGGGAATGTCAAAATCTGGTAGATCGGCCTCGATGATGAGTATGTGCTTGTCATCATCTCTAGGGCCCTTGAATTGGCTCAAGAACCGATTCAGCCCCTGGGCTGAATTGATGTTCATCTTGTGGACATTGCTTCGTCTAGTAGCATGATAAAGCCAGATAGCACCCTTTTCGTCAGGAATCACCAGAACAACGTGGTAGTGAAGTAACTTGTAGCCTCTTTGCGCTGTGGACTTGCTGATACTGCCAAAGTAAATCTTGCCGGGCTTCATTTTGCTGATGACTTGACGCCATGCTTTCGAGTCATCGAGTTCAAAACCTCGAAGAGAAATGCCATCAGCATTTTTCAGATCATAGGAGCGGTTGTCCGGCATAATGACCTTAGGATTATATGCATCGGTAAGATTAAGTATAAGGTCATAGCCAAAGTCCCAATCCTTACCCAATGAAGATCCGGGGCCGCTGTTGTTTTGACGGTCACGTGTGACATCGGTCAGGGACCAGTTCTTGTTGTACAGGAATCGGGAGGCGGATACCACTAATCCACTACAGTTGAGCCCTGGAGTGTCAAAACGCCTATTGGTGTTGTCAAAAGTGGTGAAAATTCCTTTATCATCAAGAGCCCCATCATCCCGGTACGGTATACCCACGTGAGTGTCCGCTATATCAACGGGAGTAGCTTGCTCAGCTATTTTTTTCTGCCACAAGTATTCCGGAGCATACAATTTGTCGGCCAAAGCCGATGATATGGTGAAAGTAACTAGGACAAGAGACAGAAAAAACTTCAGTTTAAAATTAGAGGTTTTCACTAACCCTCCAAGTATTTGAGCTATTTTATATTTTATCAATTATAAATTAACTTCGCAAGAGAGTGTTAAACTCCATATTCCGGATAGAAAAAGAAGGAATTACCTCCCCACCTTTTATAACGGATCTTCAATAATATTTCAGGGTCTACCTGACTGAGAAAGTTAGTCTTCTCGCCAACTTCCCATCTAGCAAAAGTTCGACTTTCCATAGTCCGGGCTTGTGATTGTAGAGAACCGCTGTCGGCATTGAATGAATTCGAGTAGTTCCTGAAGATTTTCTTTCAATTCCCTTTTTGCCCTCACTTTGTGTATCATAAGTAGTTCTTATGGTTCGGAATTCTTGGTCAGAAGGGTCATACCATATTGATACTGCCGTGTATTTG
>JBFXII010000454.1:0-2557 GCA_050176095.1 Desulfomonilaceae bacterium | reverse complement strand
CTTCACGATTAGGAATACGATAGAAAACATAACGCTCCAGACTTCGTCGGCATTCTTCTAACAGCTTTTCAAAACGCTCAACTTCCAATCCGTTCCTCCTTTCTCTCCGTTACCATTCTTCACACTTAAAGACGGAAGTGGAACCTGATTGGTTCATTGAAATCAATATAACATAAGCTTTTCACCGATGACCGTCCTGTTAATTTAATAAAAAAAAGCCCCCTCGAAAGTGGGCGATTGTTTGCTGAAGGACTAAAGAACGACTACTTCAGCGCCGGCTTCCTTGAGTTTGGCAGCAGCGTCGTTGGCAACGTCTTTACTGACCGTTACGTCGGATAGATCGAATGCTTCACAGATCGCCTGATAGTTCCAATTCGCTCCCTCGGTACTACTGTCTGACTTCAACAATATCTGCGCTCGACACAGTTTCCGGGCTGGCGCTGTACCGGAAGAAATGAGTTGCCTTAATTGGGAACGTTCGGCTTCGCTTAGTTTGACTGGATATTTTTGGTTCATGGCGTCTATCCTTTGAAGGAGTGTAGTTTCCAATAAAGGTAGCAAATTCCACGCCAAGTCTAACTTTTAGGTTGGACAAACTACTAGATTCCACGTCGAATGAATTTTTCCACCAATTTCACCAAAGAAGGGTGATGGTTATGGCTAAACTTAATTATTATAGGTCCATTCGGATATCCCAAATTCGCCAACCTTCTTTTTCTTTGATAGCTTGTACTTTGTATGAAAAAATAGAGCCTGAGGGGCTACCAAAGAACCCCCCCTCATAAAACATCTGCAATACAACTTGGATCTCTTCACAACTTTGGCTACCAGCAATGTTCAGTTCTTTACAGTTTTCGGTGACACCAACTCGGATAACTGGATAGACTATTTTCCCTGATATGTTGTACCTTTGTAACAATGCGGTCCAACCCAGTTCTAATGGTGAGTTCTCTGCAATCAACGTGGACGCTCTACTGTAATCTTTGTGGTTCATTAAGTTGTAAAAGGAGAGAACAGCATCCAATCCCGAAGAATCGTTGATCGACTGCTCTCCTTTATCTTCTTCTATGCTGATTATTTGATCTTCTGTGTAAGCTGATTTTGTAGGATCGGACGGCATTGTTTTATCTCTAAAGCGATAACAAGAATCCACCGATGGGAACGTAAAGTATCCTATTTTCCACGCATCCTCTTGGAAAATCAGAGATACTTTTTGAATGAAACTAACAGATTCTATGTTCGGTTGTGGCAGGTTTTCAAACTCTAAACGTATTTTCATCAAATACGTTTTACATACTCCATGGACCTCATCCGGAAAAAAGTAGGGTTGCAGATCAGGGGCAATAGAACCATCAGTTTGAACTTCTTCCCCTGGTTCTAAAGATAATATTTCGTAATGAACTCGGGCGCCATTTTCGAGAGTATTCACAAAATCTTTTGGTCTAAACCCAGGTCCAAGCATTGCTGGTTCTGGATTGTACAACATTTCAGCAGCTGATGTAAAGTCTCTTGTATTTAATAAATTGAAAAAATGTTCGATACTTTGCTTGTCCTCATTTAGATTATTAACGCGACAAGCGGCCAATATGGCAAGGAATAGAAGGAGAAGAGTGCCAAATCGAAAGTTTGATCTAAATCTCATTGAATCCTCTTTATTTACAAAGTCTCTATATGTTTGTCCATTAATGTCAATATCCGGTAATGTGTATCGGATATGTTGTTATTAGGTTAAAAGCAGTAAATGGATAGTCGATGACATCTGGTAAATGCCCTGCGACCAGAGGAAACAATTCTCCATTTCCCAAATCGAACATTTCAACAACAATTGTAGCATGGTCAAACGATAACTACGTGTTTGAATATCAAAAAAGTTTCTCAAAAAAGTTTCTTAACTAGATCTCCCATCGTTCGTGTTGCTAGTTTCAAATTTTAAACACAAGCGACAACAATGCGTCTCAAAAACAAAAAAGCCCCCTCGAAAGGGGGCTAAGGTTTGCTGAAAGACTAAAGAACGACGACTTCAGCGCCGGCTTCTTTGAGTTTGGCAGCCGCTTCATTGGCAACGTCTTTGCCAACACCTTCGAGTACCTTGGCGTCGGGGGTTTCGGCCATGGTCTTGGCTTCAACCAGACCCAGGGAAGTGAGCTGGCGGATGACCTTGATGACTTCAATCTTTTTGGGACCAGCAGATTTGATGACAACATCAAACTCGGTCTTTTCTTCGACTTCTTCTGCTGGGGCAGCAACAGCGGGACCAGCGGCCATAGCCACCGGTGCAGCGGCGGAAACGCCCCATTTTTCTTCCAACAGTTTGACGAGGTCAGCTGCTTCCAAGACGGAGAGTTCGCTCAGTTCCTCAACGATTTTTTCTAAATCAGCCATTTTTTACTCCTATTTTTTTCCTTTAATATATTTATTTCTATTTCTCGCTAAAAAACGAGCACACTTATACAGCCGCAGGCTGCTTTTCTGAATTAGCTTTGATAACCGCAGCCAAACCACGTGCAGGTTCAGCCAGGGTGCGCACCAGCTTGCTGGCGGGCGCCAGGATGGTGCC
>JBFXII010000453.1:0-2559 GCA_050176095.1 Desulfomonilaceae bacterium | reverse complement strand
TAATAACCTGTGAAGTGAGCGGTTCTGCAATAAATCCCTACGATTTATCTGAAGGTGTCATATGGATCGCAAAAAATATCACTGAAAAGAAAAAATTCGAATCAGAATTGATCTTTTCAAAGACAACAGCAGACGCAGCAAATAAAGCAAAATCTGAATTTTTAGCCAACATGAGTCATGAAATACGAACTCCTCTAAACGGCATCATGGGCATGCTTCAACTACTCGAATCAACAAATACGGACAACGAACAAAGCGAGTATATCGATATAGCTTTAAACTCTGGAAGGAACCTAACCAATTTAATTACTGATATTTTAGACTTGTCTCGTATCGAACAAGGTTACGTAGCCTTAGAGAATCATGGGTTCAACCTCAATCACCTTGTTGAAGACGTTATCAATACTTTCATTACAGAACTAACTTCAAAAAATCTAGAAATCAAAACTTCTATCGACAAGTCAATTCCCGATTTGGTTTATGGCGACTCTGGCCGGATAAGACAAATTATTTTCAATATATTTGGTAATTCGGTCAAATTCACATCTCGGGGCTGCATAAGTCTAACGATCACCTCGCTCATAAATAACAACATTATTAATATTTTCATTGAAATTTCAGACACTGGCATAGGAATACCAGAAGACAAGTTAGACGAAATTTTTGTCCCTTTCACACAGGTCGATGGATCTTTGACGCGTAAATACGGAGGAGTTGGACTAGGACTTTCAATTGTGAAAAAGCTACTCCTGGTTATGGGGGGAAGTATCACTGTCAACAACAATGATGGCGGTGGTATTACGACTAGTATTGCGATTCCTCTCAAAACCACTGAACCTCCGATTCTAGAGGATACAGAGAGAACCAACGACATCGGTCGTGAAAATATTTCGGTTCTAAAAATACTTATTGCTGAGGATGACAAAGTCAACCAACTGGCCATTTCTAGCTTTGTCAAAAAAATCGGTCATACTGCATTATGTGCAAATGACGGAATAGAAACGTTAAAGCTATTGCAATCAGAAAAATTCGACTTAATTCTTATGGACATCCAGATGCCAAACCTAGATGGAGTGGAAACGACCATAGCGATAAGAAATTCCAACGAAAATTTCTCGAAAATACCTATTATAGCTTTAACTGCTCATGCTATGGCTGGAGACCGAGAAAAATTTTTGGCTCACGGCATGAATGGCTACTTATCAAAACCCATTATACTTGAAGACTTAAAGAACACCATCGACAAAATATTCAGCCACGACACAAGTTTTTAAGATTTACAAAACGTACAAGCGATAAAAGCCCACGCCCCAACTTGGACCACGTGGGCTTTTACTTTTTTCTACCTAAAGCAGCTACTTCTTCTCCAGCACAATCTTCCCTTCTTCCAAGCACGACACCTTGAACTCATCGCTCTGGTTGAACCCGTAGTTGGACAGGAGTGACGGGGACAGGCGAAGTCCGTTTTTCGAAAACTTGGCATTTCCAGAAACCGCCCGAGTTTCCATCCCTCCAATCTTATAAAACTTTTCATCCATCTGCATTAACTTTAGGAGATGGTTTTTCAAAGTCACCTTATCAATCCCGAAAGCATCAAGGATTTGCTGAGCGGTCTTCCCTTCGGTGATCATGGTGCGAAGTTTCATCGCGTCAAATTTCGATTCTTTTCCAGCCATGGGGATAGCTCCTTCGTTTTGATGTCGTAGTTTCGGATCAGAGCTTATAGCAAAAACAAAGGATGTCAACAGCACTATCCTCAAAGTCACGAATGATCGTTTTTAGCAAACGTTCATTTTGATCCTGAGAAGACGTGATTTTCGTTCTAGTAAAAACGAAGAAAAATACGCTTTTCCAAAAGTGATATCAGCGCCACTCTCTCTGGCGAATGCGCTGAAAATCAAAAAATGCAGCTTCCTGCACCGCATAACGTCCTGGGATATCGCTAGTTTCCCTTGGAACACATTCCAGCCCCGGCTCCCCTGCCCCGGGCCAGCCCATCCCTTCGGACACCCCGCCCCTGCTCTCTACCGGCCCCGTCCTGGGGCTTTTACAGCTGGGCCTTCCCCTTTGGCCCGGCAGTCCCGAAACCTCAGGAAATCCCAGCCTCGGCCCAATGTCCGATTTCCATAGGGCTATTCCCAAAATCACTCAAGCTCCCGTGACCGCATCCCCCTCGCAGGGTATCCTTCCCCAAAACTGCCTCTGTAGTGAAACCCAAGAAGGATACCATATGGAACCACAAGACCTCGAAAAGCTGGACCTGAAATCGGCAATCATCAGCGCATTTCGTCCGATTGAGCAGCTATTCAAGATCATGAACACCACCGCCATCGAAGTCGATGGAACGATACTCCGTTCCTATTCTGAAATCGGACTCGAACTTACAGGGAACTTTCGCAAGAAACTTGAAAACTTGCTGAACTCAAACCAGGATGGTCCTGAAAATGTCGAACGATAACAATTGGAACGTCATCTACAGCTACACCAGGGCACAAGCTATCGAAGACGGAGTCCTTGTCGATGTCACCGAGCAGGCGAAAGCCACCGGCTTCAAACTAC
>JBFXII010000452.1:0-2570 GCA_050176095.1 Desulfomonilaceae bacterium | reverse complement strand
CGTTAGCCGTTGCCATGTCCGAATCGGATAATCCCCCACAGGAAATTGATGGGCTCTTTCTGGACAATATCTTTTTGACCAGCCCGCTTCATGACATCGGAAAGGTAGGCATCCCCGACCATATTTTGCTGAAACCGGCACGGCTTGATGATAAGGAATTTGACATCATGAAACGCCATTGCGTTATTGGATCTGAGACCCTTCGCGAAGCCTTGAAGCGGTATCCGAAGGCCGATTATCTGAGCATGAGCGCAGACATTTCCCGTTCCCATCACGAAAAATTCGATGGAACTGGATATCCCGATCGCCTTGAAGGGGAGGCAATCCCCCTCTCCGCGCGTATCGTGGCATTAGCGGATGTATATGACGCATTAGTCAGCAAGAGGGTATATAAAGACGCTTACCAACATGATGTTGCCAAAGCGATCATTGAAAGTGAAAAGGGGAAACATTTTGATCCGATGGTGGTGGAGGCCTTCTTGTATAGCGAGCAAGAGTTCATCGAAATTCACGAGCGGTTTTCAGATAGGTGATTAGTACCCAACCTCTGAACCCCAAATCTGGCCATCATCTGGGTTGAGGGCGTAGCCCGCGTTAGGATATAAACCGTAAAATCAGGCCAGGGTGAGTCGCGGCGCTTGGAAGATCTCCTCACAGTGCGGATTTAATAAATTCAAGGGTGCTCATTTCAGGAGGGATGCCCCCTTCATGAATTCGAAATGAATTATTAACAAAGTTGAAAACCCGATTATAGTCAAAAAATGCATCGACCTGTTTGTAATAGTCGAACAGAATGCGCTTCGGGGTGTATCGGTTGTAGGCACACTCCACCTGCGAGAGAGGGAGCCCCTGCTCTGATGCCAGACGGAGTATTTCCTGATTATTGTATTTAAGCAGGGGGTTGAAGACCGTTAATCCGTCGTTGAAGTGAATTACGGGATAAAAACGCTGTGAGGTGGTTAACACTCTGTCTCCATGACCTGCCGTGCTATGCACATTGTAGATCCCCTCAACAAGGTATTCGATTGAGTAGCTCACCAGGTCCCACAAGGAAAAACTCATAATCAGAACAATATCGCTCATCTTGTAATTACGTGTCTTCAGATGGTTAAAAAGGGAGTTTCGTTTTATGGCATGGCACAGGCGGCAAGGATTTTCTCCCCGGAGCTGGGCCTCTGACAGGAGTTCGTCCGAGGCGTCGACCTCGTGCCACGCGACCTCCACACCCTGAGCGCGCCAATAGGTGTCCAGTCTGTTCACCTCCTCATCCGGAAACACCCGGAAAGGGAACCGTCCTGTATTTGTCTCAAAAGAAAAACCGAACTCCCGTGATGCGTTCAGTAGCAGCCACAGGATAACCGAACTGTCTTTGCCCCCTGTAAAAAACATGAAGAGCCTTTTCTGCGGGAATGTTTCGAGCAGCGAGGCATGCTCCCGTTTCCAATTTTCGTAGTCCAGCGCCATGGACTTCCTCCTCAATTATTATCTTCTGGGATCAGGTTTCTTCCCGGTGCAGATCATCAGCGGGGTGTAGGTAAACCGCCTCGGATCATGGAAGAAGGCCGTGAAATTTTCCAAGAACCCTTCATACCCGCCGGGATAAGCTTCGAAGTCCTCCCGCGCCTTTAACGATGCCATCTCGATCTTCTTGATCCAGTTGAAATCATCACTGTCTTTAAGATCGCCGTAGATCAGGTGGTGGGGGATCATGTCTACTTTGATGGCCCTGAAGGCTCGATCGTACAGGTATGCATAGAGCTTTCTACCAACGTAGGGATCGAAATTGTACGAATGCATCATCTTGTGCACGAGCATTTGAAGGACCTTTTCCATCTCGGGTTTGATCGGATAGTGGCTCAAGCAGTTGTAATCGAGGTCCAGCAGACACAGGGTCCCTGCAGGGGCTAGGCTTTCCGCGACCATGGTGACGATTTCCTGTGCACCTTCCCGGTAGTGCTCCAGGACAAAACGCATCCAGATGAAATCGAACTGACCGAGTTCGTTCAAGGGCTCCCTAAGGTCCATGAGGCGAAATTCGATCCCTGGCTTCCCCCCATAGCTGCTCTGCGCGAAGCTGATGCGGTCCTGGGCGAAATCCACGCCCACGATCGTCCCGCTAGGCTGGATCATGTCGTGGAGAACAGCGGTGGTCTTTCCTGACCCACAGCCGGCATCCAGAACCCGTGCACCGGCACCGATACCACAGATTTGCGCCTGCTTTCGCACCGCATCGGGATCGGTTTTGACATCCAGGCGAAAGGCCTCCTGATCGTTTTCCATAAGGTAAGGATGGTCGTATTTCACAGCTGTATTTACTGAACCTATTGTAATCATTTGCGAATTTAAGGATGCAATCTTGTTCCCGGATTTGATTCTTGGACGTATTCACATGAGTGGCGCCTGGATTCATCGTCTCCCAAATAGAGATCATGACAGCCCGAAGGACGACGTATCTGCGAGGGCAGGATGATTTGGAGGCCGTTTGGGACGTTAACTCCGTCCCTGCCCTTAACCTTCAACGCTAAGCCCAAAACGTGTGAACGCTTGCGCCAGAGGATATATGAATCTAT
>JBFXII010000451.1:0-2579 GCA_050176095.1 Desulfomonilaceae bacterium | reverse complement strand
TCCGATCTGCAATGAAAGAGGGCGCTCCACTAATTCATGACGAATTTCCCGGCAACATGAACGCTGAGGTTCACCAGGAATTTGGCGACACGGAGGCTGCTCTTCAGTCATGTGATCTGGTCGTTGATCACACTTTTCTGAATAAACGACAGGACGCAGCGTTTCTTGAGCCTCATTCATGTGTGGCGGTATTCGAGAACCCCGGTAGGCTGACCCTGTACACATCCACTCAAGTGCCTCACTATGTCATGAGAACGGTAGCCATGACATTGCAAATACCTGTAGGAAACGTGAGGGTTATCAAGCCTTATGTCGGTGGTGGATTTGGGCCCAAATGTGAGGCTACGCCCCTCGAAATGAGTTGTGGACTACTTTCAAAGATTACCGGTCAACCTGTCAAGATGACTTATTCTCGGGAGCAGGTTTTTCTTCATAGCCGCGCCAGGCATCAGTTTTACGCAGAGATGTCCCTCGGCGTGATGAAAGACGGAACTATGGTGGCCCTCAAGAATAAGGCGGTGCTCGACGGCGGCGCCTACACAAGTTTTGGAATTGCCACTGTCTACTATTCCGGTTCCTTGCTTGGTGGTCCTTACAATCTAAAATCCATGAAATATGATGGTTATCGGGTCTACACAAACAAACCTGCTTGTGGCGCTCAGCGTGGACATGGTGGAGTGGCCCACAGAGCATGTTTCGAGCAGCTTATTGATATCACTGCTGAAAAACTGGGGATAGACCCCATAGACATGCGTCTGAAAAACATTATGGTGACCGGCGACATGACAGTAAATGAGCTGGATATGTCCAGCCTCGGCATGAAAGAATGCATTGAAGCCATCAGAACCGGTTCCGGCTGGAACGATAAAAAGGGCAAGCTTCCCAGGGGAAAGGGTATTGGTATGGCCTGCGGGTTCTTTGTGTCAGGAGCCGGCTACCCGATTTACCGTTCTGATACTTATCATTCTACAGTGGTTATAAAGTTGAGCGAAGATGGTGGAGTTGCGAACGTACTGACCGGTTCAGCTGAAATTGGTCAGGGATCGGACACAGCTATGGCGATGATTGCAGCCGAGACTCTGGGAATCAAATTCAACGATGTGCGGGTTTATTCGGGAGACACCGATTATAGCGTCGATCTTGGGGCTTACTCAAGCAGGCAAACCCTCATGACCGGCCATGCCACCAAGGAAGCCGCCGAGGATGTAAAGAATCAGATAGCGTCTTACCTGTCGCAAGAACTCAATGTGCCGGTGTCCTCGATCACGTTTGTCGATGGCATAGTCAAGTTTGACGGCGGGCCGGGAAATTTCGAGAAGTTAAGAACTAACTACATAAAGGAACACCGTGGCTGGACGGATCAACCTACAGGGGAATACCTGACATTCCGTGAAGCTGCCCGAATGGCCTATCTGAAAGCTGGCACAATAGTTGGAACAGGCAAATACAAACCACCAAGATTGGGTGGTTCATACAAAGGGGCTGCTGTTGGCACTTCTCCAGCCTATGGATGCTCCGCGCAAATAGTAGAAGTGTCAGTGGACCTTGAAACAGGTGAGATAACTGTTGAAGGCATGACGGATGCTCATGACTGCGGACTGGCCATAAATAAAACTTCGGTAGAAGGCCAGATGCAGGGATCTCTATCCATGGGCCTTGGAGAATGTCTGTTCGAAGAAGTCAAGTTTGACTCAAGGGGCAGAATCATCAATCCATCGCTTGGGGAATATAAAATCCCAACCGCTCTGGATATGCCCAAAGTCAAGTCTATTATCGTTGAATCGCAGGAACCTAACGGTCCCTATGGGGCCAAGGAAGTCGGGGAAGGCGCCATCATGCCAACCATACCCGCCATATTAAACGCAATATACGATGCGACGGGTGTGCGAATAAACGAACTTCCCGTAACTTCCGAAAGACTGTTCATGGCAATGAAAAATAAAACATAAGCCATTTGGGGCTTCTTTTCTCTGGTTAACCTGTGGCGTTTCTCCAAAGTATGCACTGATTGATCGCATGACCTAGCCTGTCATTCCTGTGAAAACGCCAACTTAAAGATGGTGGGTACCGGATCGGGCCTGGTATGACTGGCTTATTCAACAGCGCCCATTTCTCGAAGTCACGGCGCTGTGATCGGAAATGAGCTTATCCACCATGAACCAATTCAATTTTGGTTTAATTCCGAAAAAGCTTTGGAGAAACGCCATATACCAAAATCAAACCTCGACCTATTGAAAGACTGAGCAACACCCCCATATGGCTCATTGAAAGAAAGGATGAAAACACATAAATCTGGGCCATTCCCACAGAAATTTAGAGAGTCGATTTGCGCAGAATTCTTACCTTCAAAGTCCTTCTCCATCTCCGAAAAAGGAACCTTTAGGCTACCGGCATGGAATATTATGAGCTTTCCTGTAGGTTCAGGAAATGCCGGGCTAGATGGCCATAAAATAATTAGTGATTATGAACAACGTAAAAATGATCCAGTTCTGGACTTGGAGTTCATCTTTGTCGGCTGGTTTATATTCGTTCCCCTATACCTATTTCAGGCGGCGCACACTCCGCTCCAACATCACCTG
>JBFXII010000450.1:0-2591 GCA_050176095.1 Desulfomonilaceae bacterium | reverse complement strand
CAGGACTCTCGGAGGATTTTCTGCATCAGAGTCTTCGCTCCCAAGCCTTTCGAGGTCCGGAAAGCGATTGGAATCTGTGGCTGGCTCTATTAATAAGATCTGGCTCTTTGGGAAAATTGTCGAATAAACCAATGAATTGTAAAAAGCTCTCAGCAATGTAGTCTTACCAGATCCAGATGGACCATGAATGATGATCGGAGAAACTCGTGGCATATCTCTATCCTCCGAGATTGCCCGCAAATATCTCAACGTCGACTGGATTCCACTGTGGTCTACAATCTGACCGAGCGTCCATGGATTGGGCCGCTGAAGATTCAAGATCATCTGCTTCATGATAGTGATAATATTTGTACACTGTTATTCGATCAATCGATATTTGAAATAAATTACTTGACACCTTTAATTACGTTTATTAATTAATTTTTAGACTACTGTGATTTGTGATCCTGTTCCGGGATTGAAGTTCCTCCGAGGAAAAATCATTAGGGTTGGGACCTCTAAAGTAGAGTTCCGTGATTGATTGGCCCGTCTGAAATCATTCCCCTGAAAAAATAACTCCAGACAGCAGAATCTGAATTTTCCAAACGCCATGAATTAACATTCATAAATATCCAGGAGAAATAATGGACGTTCAAGAGTTAAAAGAAAAAAAGGTGAGCCAACTGCTGGCCATAGCCAATTCATTGGAAATTGAAGGCGCTAGCAGTATGCGCAAGCAAGAACTAATCTTTGCAATATTACAAGCCCATCAGCATACCGAAAAAGAACAGCCAATTCGTGGGGAAGGGGTTCTTGAGACATTACCCGATGGCTTTGGCTTTCTGAGAGCCCCAGATTACAACTATTTGCCAGGACCAGATGATATCTACGTCTCGCCTAGTCAAATCAGACGATTCAATATGCGAACCGGCGATACCATAGCAGGTTACATTAGGCCTCCCAAAGATACTGAACGTTATTTCGCCCTTCTCAAGGTGGAACAGATCAATGGTGAGGATCCCGAAATGGTTCGGGACAAGGTGCTGTTTGACAACCTAACCCCCTTGTATCCCGATGAGAAGCTAAAACTTGAAATATCGCCTACTCTCTACTCAATGCGAATCATGGATCTCGTCGCTCCAATTGGAAAAGGACAGCGTGCCCTTATCGTAAGCCCACCTAAAGCCGGTAAAACTGTCTTGCTTCAGCAGATCGCAAACAGCCTGACAATTAATCATCCAGAAATTTATCTTATTGTTCTGCTGATCGACGAGAGGCCTGAAGAAGTCACGGACATGCAGAGATCGGTCAAGGGCGAAGTAATATCTTCCACTTTTGACGAACCTGCCCAACGGCATGTTCAGGTTGCCGATATGGTCATCGAAAAGGCCAAGAGACTAGTGGAACATAAAAAGGATGTAGTAATACTCCTGGATAGCATTACCCGTCTAGCCCGAGCTCACAACACCGTAGTCCCACCAAGTGGCAAAATTCTCTCCGGAGGAGTCGATTCCAACGCGCTACATAGGCCAAAACGGTTCTTCGGAGCGGCAAGGAATATTGAAGAAGGTGGCAGCCTGACCATTATCGCCACAGCCCTTATTGACACCGGAAGCAAGATGGACGAAGTCATTTACGAAGAATTCAAGGGCACCGGTAATATGGAAATACATCTGGATCGACGTTTGCTCGAACGAAGAATATTCCCGTGCATAGACATAAACCGTTCGGGAACCAGAAAAGAAGAGTTACTACTGAGTCAGCAAGACCTTCAGAGGATTTGGCTCCTCAGAAAACTGCTTGCCGACATGAATTCAGTAGACGCCATGGAATTCTTGCTAGACAAGATCATGCAGACAGACTCCAACAGGGAATTCCTTCAGGTGATGAACAAGTAAACATCGAAAAAGGTCTTACTACGACTGAAGCTCTGGCCGGTCCGGCGAATGGACTAAGTATTTCTTTTCATATGGGTTTCATTTCTAATGGGTGCCGTTCCCTTGAATTAATGCTTATTATGCCTACTCTATATTAAGGCGCGATGTAGTCGTGGAATTGAAAAAATAGGTTTTTAAATTAGGTTGTCTATGCTATGATTTTGTGTTTAAGAAAAGTTTTGGAGGGTCAAAATGAAAAAAGGCATTCACCCAGCCTATCAAAACACATCATTCAAATGCGCCTGTGGCGCGCAAATCGATACAAGATCCTTACAGGAAGAGTATCGAATGGAAATTTGCTCTTCATGCCATCCTTTTTTCACCGGTAAACAAAAACTGATAGACAGCGCCGGTAGAGTAGAAAGGTTCATGAAGAAATATGGAGATACCCAGGTTTCCACGGGAAAGAAACCTGCTAAGACCAAGAAAAAAGATGAGAAAGTCACCAAGACTACGGCTAAGGCCGCCAAGAAAGCTAAGTAAGACTTTTTCTTTTCGATTACGGTTTTATAAAGGGCTTGAAAACTTTCAATTAATATCCGTCGCAATTTCATTTCTGACATCAATAATAGAGGCTCAATGATAATTAATAATCGGAACGAAAACGGGCCAAAGCAGATAAAAGTTGGAGGCCAGGCAGTAATTGAAGGAATCATGATGCGGGCTCCCAAGACT
>JBFXII010000449.1:0-2612 GCA_050176095.1 Desulfomonilaceae bacterium | reverse complement strand
CTACAAAGACCTCGAACTGTCTTGATTCAAAGCACTTGGTTACCAGCTTTCTGTAAAGCGACTCGGCCACCGTTCTATTGATCATTGGATCATAAACAAACCTATTATGAACATGAGAATGGCCTGATATATCAAGGACCTCCTGCCTGTCTTCCAGACTACAAGGATACACCTCTACCCCCTCCGGCAAACCCCCTTGCCTAAACTTATCGGTCCTGATTCCGAAAAACATCTCAGTGCCTACATAACGAAAACCGCATAGTTCCAAGGCATGGGCCGAATGGATGTCATCTACGGCCACCCTGCAATCCAGAAAATCGACTTGGTTTAGCTCCTCCATAACAAATCTCAGAAGGCGAGCGTGCTCCAATGGACCGTCCGATGCGGTTAGCAAATGTCGGACCGCATACATTTGCATGCCAAAATGGTCACTCATCCATGGCAGACTTTGCAGGCTGATCAGACCTACTAGGCGCTTTCCTTCGCGCATACAAATGGAAAGACAACCCGGATCACTAAGGGTCTCAGACAAGTAGTTTGCTACTCTTTCTTTACAGGCTCCCATCATCTTAAGTTGATGGTCTTTATGTGTATATTTTACAAACAGTTCTCGGGCATCAGCGTCCCTTTCTTTGTCGTAAGGAGCAAAAGCGAGATTTGAAAATTTCATTGATAGTCCTCCTGGGGTTCTATCCGGACCCGTGCTTCCCAACGAGTAGTTCGGATTGGAATTGCCGGCCCCCATCTCTGATAAGAAACGTGATCAGGTCCTACGGAAACGATTAGCGGAATGCCGGTGGGAGTAGTTGATGTTGATTTCCATCCTCGTCCGAGAAGATAAACCTCCGAGAAAAAATGGCCAAATCGTCCTGCTGTGCGGCACGGAATACCCTTTGCTCTCATGAACGAGCATTCAAGCAATACAGTGTCCGGACAACACCCTAATCCTCTCGAGAGCGTTTCAGAAGGGTATTGATACATGTGATCCAGGTCTGAATAAACTGATCTCCCTCCAAAATAAGCTGCTCGTTTGGCATCGTCGTAGACCACTCTTCCCTTCAAGAACTTGTCAAGACGTCTATATTCCTGTCTAGCATCCACCGGAAACGCGCTGCTGGCAGATGCCCATTTAGACGCTTCAGGAATTTCCGGATCAATCTTGTAACCTTTTTTTACGAATTCCTTTAATTCCTCGTTCAGCTCCTCAGGTTCTGGATTGTCTGACATAATCAAATCATGATCTATCACACGAGCTACATCGACCTCGTATGTGAACGAAAAATGAAACTTTATTTCATCTCCGTATCTAATTCGCGGAATCTTTACGCTCACCCAACGATTGCCCGCTGAATCTTCATGTTTGACAAGATCTCGAGTGGGTCGCACCACGACATCAGAATGAATAAGCCTTTTGCCAACGTCCTCGCGTGGAGCGGTGACTTCTAAATTTAATGGCCCATCATAATTCTTCGCATCTACACGAAAGCTAACCCTGTAAATGCCGCTCATTAAGAATTTCGGCTCCAGTCTTGCCGATATGTGGCGAGGTAAGTTGCTGTTGATCCAGCGTTGAGCAGTAGTCGAGAAAACAGCTTTCTTCATTCCAACTATCAAACCCGGGTCGCGATCAGCTGGAACCAACCCCTGGTCAGCGAGAATGGCCAGATCCCGGAGAGTTAAACCGTTGGCTGCTTCCACAACTACAAGTGTCTTTAAGGTCGGATTCTTTTGAGCAATAATATTCCAATCAGGTAAGACATTGACAGATCCAGACCCGACGGCGCCCCAACATGTTCCTGTTTGAAAGACACTAATTATTAATACAATCAAGAATCGTAATTTCAACGGGCTAGAGTCTGTATTCCTCCAGTATAAACCGTGCATGAGCCGTGCCCCCACTACAGATCCGATTCAACGAATCTGATTCATTGGCTCTGTCTCAAGACTCCTGGCCAAACCTTAAAAAAAGCAGTTAAGAGTGATTACATGGTTTGCAAAAAAGTCGTTCGATAGGAAGAACCAAAACTAAATACGCATCGGAAGGCTTCATGCCTGGAGTCTCTACAGAGCATATCTTGTTTTGTATTGACAAGAGTTCACTGCGCCAGCCATTTGCGTACGGCCTGTTTACTTATCACGGAAGTCAAAACGTGTCAACCAAAGCCACATGAGAAGAAACGAACTATCTCTAAAAAGCAGCATTTTGAAACAGCAGAAATATGAGCTAGGGCAATCCATATATGACATTAAAGGACACAACATGAGGCGTTGAACGTTGTTACCGTATCCCCCTTTTAGATGAACACAAAACCCCGAGACCGAATTCAGGGCATCAGAAAAATATTATGAATTTTAATGTCTTGGAAAGGCAAAAAAAATAATCGGGGTGTTCTAAAATCTTGAGCTGAGTAGAAGAATCGAAAAAGTGAAATTGTTCCGAGATCCTGGCACTTGTACAATCATGTTGATCTGGGCTGTCGGGTATGAACCGAATCAATTACTGCATTGATCCAGACACCCAAACACACGCTCATGAAGTTAATAATAGCCTTCTATAACTGGTGGCGCCTTTTTGATAATCGCAATAATTTTTTGTAATCCGGTGACTGTTT
>JBFXII010000448.1:0-2616 GCA_050176095.1 Desulfomonilaceae bacterium | reverse complement strand
TGGATTTGGCAGTCGGATTTGGGGATGCATCGAACACGTCCAAGTCTTGGAAACTACCTCGGGGGTTGAGTTGTGGTCATGGTCAGATCGAGATGGAGGCAGTTGGGATGTAGCGTCGCCTGCAAAGTCTTTTGGGAAATTAGCCGCAAAGTAGCCAGCTACAAAAGCAATCACAACGATCGCCAAAAGCCGTCCATATTTTCTGATCATTCCAGGGATCAACTGCTTTTCGGATTCCATAATAGTTACCTCGACGTTATCCCTAAATCGGTTTTTGCGCAAACCTGACTAGCAAGCGGCTCTGATCGCCGGAGGATCAGCCAATCTGCCGTCCGCCACCTCTATGATTCTTTGTCCATATTCAGCGTTTTTTCGGCTATGAGTAACCATGACTATTGTTTGTCCTTCTGAGTTCAGTTTCGTCAAAAGTTTCATAACCTCTGAAGAATTCCGAGAATCCAGATTTCCAGTAGGTTCATCTGCAAACAGGATAGGGGGTTCATTAACTACAGCCCGAGCTATGGCAACACGTTCCTGTTCTCCCCCGGATATCTGGTTCGGTAATCGGTGCGCTTTTTCCTTAAGGCCCACCTTGTCCAACGCCGACAAGGCCAACTCTTTTTGTGTTTCTTCCGTATGATGGGTTACAGCCAATGGGAGCTGAACGTTTTCCAATACACTCAGATAGGGAACAAGCTGGAAGGACTGAAAAATGAAACCCATAAATTCGCGACGAAAGTCAGCAAGCTTCGTTCTGCTTAGAGAATATAGATCTATTCCCTCTATTATTATTTGACCTCGAGACGGACTCAAAAGTCCACCGAGCATAGCTAACAAAGTGCTTTTTCCCGATCCGGATTCTCCCATGATCGACATGAACGAACCTTGCTCTATGCACAAATCAATGTTTCTCACCGCAGTGACTTTGGCGTCACCATCACCGAAGTCTTTGCCAACCTGAACTGCTTGTATATAACTCATTTTATTTACTCCTAAAGTGTTCGAAGCGCTTCATTGGGATCCATGGCAGCAGCTGCCCTGGCTGGCTGAAAAGAAGCCACTAGGCCAAGAAAGATAGCCAAGACGACTGATCCTATGGCTACATAAGGATCAAGAGTCATATGAGGCCTGTGCTCAGAGAGGAATGACAACAACCCCCAAGTCACTCCTATACCAGTCAGATAGCCAAGGACACCGGCGCATAGTGACACGACCAACGCTTCCAGCAATATTATCTTCATTATGTGAGAGCTTCTGAAACCTATGGCGCTGAATATGCCTATTTCCCTTGTTCGCTCATTCACGCTGCTCATCATGGTTACGAAAACAACCATGCCACCGACCAGAAGTATCAGTCCTGAAACCCCTAACGAGAAATTCTGGAAATTGTGTAGCGTGTCCATGCGCCCTTCTACAACCTGTTGAACTGCGGTTACCTTTGCTGTCGGCAACGCTCTGGTGAGCTGACTTACTAGCTCGCTGATAGGACAGTTTTTACATAAGGCGGCAATCTCAACCATACCGACCTGGCCCTCTTTGCCAAATAACTCTTGAGCTAGAGCCAATTTCATGAAAACTAGGCTATCATCCTGCGATCCCGTTGTATCAAGTATTCCCGAAACCTTAAAAAGTCGACCTTTTATTTCGATCTCTGAGTCGTTTGACAAACCTAACTTTGCCGCAACGTCATGCCCGAGCAATATCTGAGAATCGGTTTCTGGAGCCTTTCCTTCGATCTTCCACCATTTCTTGAGAGCTAACTCCGAATTGAAATCCACGCCCACAGCTAATACTTTCTGGGAAGCGCTTTCAAATACCCCAAAAACCTTCGGGCTTACTATCCTTATGTTTGCCGCATTTTCGATGGTTTTGATCTTGGCCAGTTCTTCCTGATGGATTTCTCTGACATCAAAAGAAAAGCCCCCGAGGCTCAAACCTCCGTATGTCAATGATAGCCCTTCAGATTTGGGTGTAATTATTATGTTTGCGCCAAATTCATCCATCTTGTGAGCGATGTCCTCCGCCAGAATTCGTGTGGTTGTCATAAGGGCCACAACAGCGCTTACACCAATCATCAATCCGGCGATCAAGAAGAAAACCTTGGCCTTACGTCGTCGAAGATTATTGACCGCTATAGTTCTTAGTTTCATTAGTAATACCCCTTATTGGAAGAATCTGGCGCCTGACATAACGTCATTGACTGAAACCAAAACCTGTCCATTCTGTATCTTGCGAGTTAGTGGGGACGGATTACATCCTCCTTTGGTTTCGTTTATCTTGTCGGTCCTGAATTTAAGGCCACAATTGATGCAAATCATGTTTTGACCCTGTTGCACATAGCCCTTCTTGGCGCTAAAGCAAACGTCACATGCGTCAAACGCTGCTCTGATTTTCCCATCGAAACTTTTTACGATGAAAAACCTTATCCAAAGATTTGGAGATGCTTTGTATTGAAAATGCTTAGCTTTTCCATCCTGAAATGAAGATTCGGGAAAAGCGAATACTCCGTTGACTGGTTGGACCTCAGTAGCCTGAACCGAGAAATTCCAAGCGTGAACTTTCTGAACGGAAAATGTCATAAATAGAGCGAGAACTACGAATACTCGACAAGCTAGC
>JBFXII010000447.1:0-2627 GCA_050176095.1 Desulfomonilaceae bacterium | reverse complement strand
CTACGGTCGTAATATCATTTGCGTCCTGGGCAGGCGCCGTCCCCTGAAGATGAAATCGGAGGTGATGCCTCTGAGGCAAAATACGGCTTTGAGAATGTCGCATCATTCATGGCGGTATTTCCAGGGATCATTTCCGCATCACCTTTTTAACCTGAATTTCCAGACGCAAGATCTATTTATGAACCATCTGGTCCAAAGCGTTTACAACCGCATCTGCAAAAGCGGCGTCGTTAATATGCGCATCAACTTCTATTATTCCAATCCCAGGATTTAGACCACTGGCAAGTTCAGAAATGAAAGTCTGGTTAGCCACAGGATCCCATAGGGGGGCTCCGACTGAATCAGCTTCTGAAAACCCTCTGATTGGTATGACTACCTTGGTAGGGCCTAAAGAGCGGTTCAATTTTTCAGAAATGATTCTGGCAAGCCGGACCATGTCATCAATAGAGGTCCGGACCCCTGATCTGAAGTCGTACCAAAAGACGGGTCGATCCCGTAGATGAACCGGCATCGTTTCTCTTGAGTTAAACTCCAAAACAATGCAATCCAGACCTCCGGGCACAACTACCTGGGGCAGACCGAGCCTGCCCGCTGTCTCCAATCGACCTGGCCCTATATCTCCACAATATCCACCATGCAATGAGTCTGGAAACTCATGTAATGCGAGGTCCACCACCGCATTTATGACACCCTGTTCAATCAGGTCTTCCATAGCCATTCCACCTGTTCCGTTCGCGTGGAAGGGCGCCACCTCATAGCCGCTAGACTCAAGTTTTGACTTTACCTTCATGGCCCCTTCCGTAATGAAGCCAAAAGAAGTCAAACCGACAATCATTTTTTGAGACTGAATTTTCCTGGAATCCTTAGCCATTCCTGCGATGGCGGCAGCGGCGTTGGACAGTATCTTTCTGCTGATCGGATTAAGGCCGAGTATATCCACGACCGAGTGCATGACAGCTATGTCCTTTGTTCCAATTAACCGGCTCATGTCCCGTGACGCCACGGTTGAAACCATTAGCTTGGGAACGCCGAGCGGCAGGCTCCTCATAATACCCATACCTATATGTGTGCCAGTCCCTCCACCCACGGAAAGTATTCCCGATAATCTCCCATCCTTTAGCAGGCTGGCGGCTATTCGCGATGCTCCAAGAATCACGCTTTCCACAGCAAATCTTCTGTCACCCTTGAGATGAATCTCCTCCATGGTGACGCCTGCTGCAATCGCCACATCCTCACGCGAAACATCACACGAACACATTGGGGGATGAAGCGTTCCGACGTCGATGACCACGGTATTGCACGCTAGACGCGAGAGTTCGTCTTTGATGAATTCAACTTCTTCGCCCTTTGTGTCCAGGGCGCCAACTATCGCTACGACGGGATTCATGAACACCTCTCATAAGGAAGGTATAAAGCGCCAGGCTGCCCAATCTTGTCCAGCGGTGTCAGTGTTGTGTCATTTTGACATCAGAGGTGTTTTCAACCCCCCTGATTGCAATAGTAAGAAACTTTCGAACCGGAGCCATCATAGGTTTCTCCCTCAGAACAACAATGTCTGCAGGAAACTGAACATTGCCCTCAAGGATATCTATCTTCTTCAAAGCCCCGCTGGCCAGCTCATCGGCAACCTCATTAGCGGTGACAAAGAAAACTCCCATGCGGCTTTTTGCATAAGCCTGCATGAAATTAAGACTGCCCGATTCGAGCCCTGTTTACGGTTCCAGAAGGCAGGAATGGGGTAGCTCGCGTCGTTTTGCGGACCGGTGGGGAGGGGTCTGAAAAACTAAGAAAGAACCTGCAGGATAATGGCTTTTGTATCCTGGAATTCAAGGGATGACACAAAAAGGGAGAGTCTGCGATGTTTGGGCAATTCCAGGAAGTGTATGAATTGGCAAAGCCATATCTCAATACCAGAAATAATGACATACACATGAAAGTATCCTATGCTTTCTGTTCGAAATTGCTTGGAACTCAGATTGACGAATGGTTTATCACAGATACGGGTATCAAACTGGCTCGGGAAGAACTCGAATCGAGGTTTGCAGGTCTTCTCGAAGATTAAAAACTGTCAAACCAGACATGGCGACAGTGTTGCGTGGTCGTATAAACAGAGGCATGATTCTGATAATGAGCCTCTGACAAAACCTTTTCACTTGAAGTCGATATGAAACTTCTAACATCCATTATTTTAACGGAAGGAATGGAGCATGCTCCTACCCAAATTTTATTATCATGAACCAGCTACGCTGGAAGAGGCGTTACGCCTGCTCTCGGAGATGGGAGGCGCCGCCAGGATTCTGGCCGGTGGAACCGATGTCCTGGTGCGGATGAAACTTAAGATTGACAAACCGAGTCATTTAATTTCATTGCAAAAAATCCCGGGAATTGACGTAATCATCCAGAGAGAGAATCACGGTGTCACAATTGGCGCGGCTGTGACTGCCGCTGAGTTGTCAACAAATGAACTAATTCTGGAGCGTTTTGCGCCTATTGGTATAGCCGCCTCGCGGCTGGGCGCTCCGGGAATACGTAACCGCGCCACGATCGGTGGAAATCTGGTTAACGCCAGACCTGCTGCGGACCTGTCGCCAGCATGCATGGCGCTTGACGCCACACTTAAACTGAAA
>JBFXII010000446.1:0-2655 GCA_050176095.1 Desulfomonilaceae bacterium | reverse complement strand
TCCGACAGAACTTTAGAGAAGGACTATAGTTTGGGCGAAATACAGACGTGCTCAAAAAAGAAGGTCTGATTGGAATCAAACATGTGGTCTTCAACAAAATGCAAGTGAGTTTCGGTTGAGTCTCCTATGCCAATCGTGTCGAGAGAGTACACGACTAAATTACCACCTGAGGAAATCAAGCGCCTCTCTTTGTCAAGGATACAATAGGCCAAAGAATTTTTATGAAAAAAATGCCTGGCGATGTTGTAAATGACGATCCACGGTAATTCGATTTTTAAACCTCCAGGATTTTTTGCGCTAAAGCCTTAAAGGCTTCTTCAACCCCTTGTCCGGTTTTTGCGCTGGTCCTGATGATTGACCATCCCGATCCAACAAGAGTTTCGATTTTTGAATTTCCAACTTCCCACGACTCTTGCAGATCAGCCTTGTTTATAAGAAGCATGAAAGGGAGTTTTCCCACCGCCTCTTCTACCTTTTCTTTGAGTGTTAAAGCCTTGTCAAAGGTCCACTCGCGAGTCCCGTCGGCGACAAGGAAATAACCCGAGCTACCTCGAAGGTAAGAAACCTGAAGGCTTTGAAAATCATCTTCCCCCTGCAAATCCCATAACATCAAGTCTACAGAATGTTTGCCAAGATCAATAGTCTTCTTGTCAATTTTAACACCCACCGTGGTTAGATATTTTTCGGAAAAGATACTTTTGACAAATCTTTGAACCAGACTTGTTTTTCCCACAGCAAAAACACCAACCATGCATATTTTTTTCTTGATCATGAGCAATCCATGCGACGTTCCTGATTATTATGAGATAATTAAGACTCTCACAAAAAAAGAAAACCAATCAGAAATATGTTTCAGATTGGTTTTAATATTCTTATCTCATTTGCAATTTAGAAAGGAGGTCTACGTAATATACTCTGTTCTCTGCCTGGACCTATCGAAACCAATGTTACAGGAACTCCAGATAGGTGTTCCACTGTTTCCACAAAGTCACGGGCATTCTTTGGAAGATCATCATAAGATCGACATTCGTGAAGTGGCTCGTTCCAACCTTTGACCTCCCTATAGACAGGCACAACACGACCAAAATCTTCTATATTTGATGGAATAGCATTCAATGGATTCCCATCGAGTTCATAGGATGTGGCAATTCTAATTGGAGATATGCCCGTCAGAACATCCATCTTTGTCAGGGCAATGCCGGTCAAACCATTGAGTCGTATGCTATGATTGACAACGACCATGTCAAGCCAACCACATCGCCGAGGTCTGCCTGTGGTAGCGCCATACTCACCACCTTTAAGCCGTAGATCCTCACCTAGTTCGTTGTTAAGCTCCGTCGGGAAACCACCCTCGCCAACCCGTGTCGTATACGCCTTAACCACCCCCCACACGTTTTCTATAGCATTGGGGCCAACTCCTGAACCACTGCAAGCATTTCCCGCCACTACGTTTGACGAAGTGACATATGGGTAGGTGCCATGATCAATGTCGAGAAGAGTACCCTGAGCGCCTTCAAAAAGAACCTGACTTCCAGAAGATATCTTACTATGGATGATCGATGTAGTTTCAGTTATGTGAGGAGCTAATTGAGCTCCAAAATTTAAATACTGCTCAACTACTTCGTCTAGTTTGAGGGGAGCTTTTTTGAACCTCTTTTCGATAAGGAAATTCTTCTCCTCAATCGCAGATGCAACCCTTTTTCTTAGCCAATCTGGACGCAGTAAATCTCCTGCTCTAATTCCCATACGAGACGCTTTGTCCTCATATGCAGGTCCAATTCCTCGTCCTGTCGTGCCTATTTTTGATGACCCTAAAAGTTCTTCTCGGCCCAAGTCGATCAGTTTATGATAAGGCATTATCACTTGAGCTTTCTCCGAGATTAGTAATTGGGAGTCATTAGGAAAATAACCACGACTTCTCAATTCATTTTTTTCTTCCAAAATGACAGCCGGGTCCATCACCACGCCATTGGCAATTATATTTATTATATTGGGATAAAGTATCCCTGAGGGAATCAAATGTACTATTATTTGTTCCCCAGATACTTTCAATGTGTGTCCGGCGTTAGCGCCGCCTTGAAATCGAACTACCACATCAGCCCGGCTGGTAAGTAGATCAACAATTTTTCCTTTTCCCTCATCACCCCATTGAGTTCCCAAGACAACCAAAGTGCTCAATTTATAACGCCTTTCTCCAACTTCTTTGCAGTCAAGGCAACAGAAGATTAGAATTTTATAATGAAATAGGATGACTGTGTCACTCTTGGACTATCACCTGGATGACCTCAATTATCCCTTCGATTGATCTAATGGCTTCCAAAGTTTGATCATTTGCCGGTGAATCCAAATTTAGAATTGAGATGGCAGTGCCACCAGGTTTGTCACGTGAAAGATTCATTTGGGCAATGTTTGCGCCACTCTTGGCGAGAGCTCCGGCTACTCCTGCTATCATGCCAGGTATGTCCCTGTTCTTGACTAACAACATGGGACCACTGGGCACAGCCTCAGTAATGAAACTGCCTACACCAATAATTCGTGGTTCATTTCCAATCCTCTGAATCAAAGCCCCTTCTACGCTAATCTCCTGACCACTGACCGAAACAAGAGTCATCTTGATGGAAGCCCCAAATTGTTGTTCATCCTTCTGAGTAGTTT
>JBFXII010000445.1:0-2675 GCA_050176095.1 Desulfomonilaceae bacterium | reverse complement strand
CGGATAGGAAAAACCGCTATACAGCCATACTTATGTAGGAACGATTGACCCGATTAGAGGGGATTGCGACATACCCGGAGCCTTTGGCTCCGGATATTTCTGCCACAATGTAGGAACGATTGACCCGATTAGAGGGGATTGCGACGAAGCGATTGCCTCCTGCTCATTCAGGAGAGGGAACAAGGTAGGAACGATTGACCCGATTAGAGGGGATTGCGACCTACTGCGTCCATGTTCGTTTCTCCTTGTCTTGTGTGGTAGGAACGATTGACCCGATTAGAGGGGATTGCGACACCAACAATTCACAACCGCAGCGGTATCTGCGGCGGATGAGAGTAGGAACGATTGACCCGATTAGAGGGGATTGCGACATGCCCATTTGTTCTTGCATTTTCTGGGAGTTCAGGGCATAATAGAAAGTAATAGTTAGGCGTAAGTCAGATTAAATCCACATAACTTTCTAAACCCCTCGGTCCTTTACAAGAATTAGGCCGAGGGTTTTTCATTTTTGAAGATATCAAAGGAGGGTCAATATGATCGGGAAAATGATATTAACAATGAGTCTCCTATTCATGCTGGCTTCCAGTGACATAATTTACCTGGACAAAAACAACAATTATATGGGCTTTTCTAGGGATTCTGAGAATTCGATCGACTTTTATGACAGAAAAAATATGCCTGCCGGATGGTATGACAAAAGTACTAACACCATGTTCGATAGGCATAACAGGCCATCGATGAACATCTACGACCTTAACCGAAAATAGGAGCAAGAAACACAGCTGAAAATTTCAAATGTTTGGTTTTGGGCATAGTGAAACGCGAGATCTAACAGATTTATCAGGGAGTCGCTCAAATTAATATAGCGCTAACATGAAAACGTACAAGGAGAACCTATATTTTCCCGTTGCAATCTAATCGGCTTAGATAGCACAATGCTGTTAAGGGGATATTCCTCACGGTTGATCATTGCTCATTTCTTGGCCATTTTTGTTAAGGGGGTTGCCTATGAAGTTTGTCCATACAGCAGACTGGCATATCGGTATGAAGTTCGGTTCATTTGATTCAGAAAAAGCAAAGGCGGCTCGAAAGGAGAGGCTACAGGCTGGAAGTCGGGTCGTTGAGGTTGCAAACAGTCATCAAGCGGATTTCATCATCGTAGCCGGTGATCTGTTTCAAGACAATTCCGTCGACAGATCACTTGTGATGGAAACAGCTTCCATTCTAGGTAAATTCAAGGGCGATGTATTTATAATTCCAGGCAATCATGATCCTCTAGTCCCCGGTAGTGTTTGGGATCATCAACCAAGTTGGGAACGATACGAAAATGTGAAGATATTCCGAGAAAGTAAGCCGGAATTCCTCAATGGCTGTGTGCTGTATCCGTGTGTCGCCACAAGTAAATACAACAGCAACGATCCCACGGCATGGATTGACGCGAAATCCCAAGGTCAAATCTCAATAGGAATTGCTCACGGGAACATTGACGCTCTGCAAAGTGAGGCGAAGGACACTACCATAGCAAAAGACGCTGCATCGTCATCTGGGCTGGATTATCTTGCGCTGGGTCATTGGCATTCAATTATCATTGGTGATCAGCTCGGAGCCCCGCGACTGGCCTATTCAGGAACACACGAAACTGGAAGTTTTGGAGAGAGGGACAGCGGCTATGTTTTAGTGGTTGAAATCGAGAAACGAGGTTCGACCCCTTGCATAACACCTATTAAGACAGGAATGATCGAATGGAAAAAAGAAGTAAAGGATATTCGTCTTCAGTCTGATCTTGCGTCAATTAGTCGAGACATTTCAGCTATACCCTCTCCAGCAAATACTATACTGTCTCTGACTCTCACGGGCTTCCTGTTTCCAAAAACCTTGGACGAAATCGATCACATGATTTTGAATTTCAAAGATCGATTTATGTATTTCAACTTAGACACCTCACAATTGCGTCCATCACCACAAAATGATGATTGGCTCGATGTCTTGCCACAGGGAATAATCCGTATTACTGCGTCAGAATTGATCGAAATGTCCAAAGGTTCAGATCACAACGCAGAAGTTGCCTTCGCTGCTTTGATGGAACTCTATCGAATTTCTCACGAGGTGGCAAAATGATACTTAAATCTGTACGAATCGAGTCTTGGAAATGTTTTAACAGATCGGCCACGTTTGATTTTAGTCCCCTTCTTAATATAGTCCATGCCCCAAATGGGTCGGGAAAGTCTTCCCTTTTTGAAGCTATTCGAAGCGCCTTTTTAGAATATTCCTCTACCAAAAACCAATTGCTCAGATCCGTAGTCCCATGGGGAACCTCTCTCGGACCATTCGTGGAAATATTCTTCATGGATAATGGTCAGGAATACAGACTTACCAAGAAATTTTTTCAGAAGAGCAACTCCGAACTCTACGTTAAGTCAGGAGGTTCTTTTGTCAAGAAGTTCGAAAGCAAATCAGCTGACGAAGAGGTGATGAGGATCCTAAACAGCAATTTGAATGAGTCCCCCGGATCTAAAGAGAAATGGCCCCTTTCCAAAATCCTACTTGCTCCACAGGGAGACCTTGCAATCAAGGGTCTTTCTGAAGATTTAAAAAAGAACATTCGTCTTTCCCTTAGCGCACAGTTAACAGGCGCTAGTTCCTTTGAGGACGCCATTGAGAGAAAATACCTCAAG
>JBFXII010000444.1:0-2716 GCA_050176095.1 Desulfomonilaceae bacterium | reverse complement strand
TGGCTACTACAATATTTGGTCCGATGGATATATTGAATCAGGCGGGGCGTTTGTGGAATCAAGTGCAAAGAATCCCCAAGGCGCCATTTTTTGATGTTTCTATCGTATCCGCCGATGGACAGCCTATCAGGTCCGTAAACAACGTGTTTATTCAACCCCATCTGGGGATTGAGGATGTAGTTCAAACCGACTTGATAATTATCTCCTCAGCCACTTACATTGAACAGATTATTGAAAAGACTCCAAAAGTTACAGACTGGCTACGGCGCCATTATAATCAGGGGACTCACATAGCCAGCATATGCACCGGGGTTTTTTTATTAGCAGAAACCGGACTTCTCGATGGAAAGACTGCGACGCTACATTGGGGATTTACCGACATGTTCCGGAGGAGATATCCAAAGGTTCGCCTGGAACAGGAAAAAATATTCATCGATCATGGCAGCCTTTATTGTTCCGCAGGGATTAGCGCTGGTCTTGATCTGTGTTTGTATCTTGTCGAAAAATTCTGTGGCAAGAGGATCGCCGTCGAGTCTGCCAAGACCATGGTTCTGGACATGGGGCGGTTGTCTCAGAGCCCTTACGGGAGTTTAACCTTGCGTAAGGATCATGGTGATGCTTTGGTAGGGAAAATTCAGGATTGGATTGAGGCTCATGTATCTCAGGATATTGATTACGATTGGCTCGCCAATGAGTTTGGTGTGAGCCTCCGATCCATGGAAAGGAGATTTCGTCGATCTGTGGGTATCACTCCTCTGGGATATTTGCACAAAGTCAGGGTAGAAAAGGCCAAGCTGTTGTTAGAAGAAGGAAAGCTGAATTTTACTGAAATTACCTTTGAAGTTGGATACGAAGATGTTCCATTTTTCAGAAAAATATTTTTTAGGCACACCGGATTGAAACCCAATGAGTATCGCAAAAAATTCAGCGGATATTTGGGTCGAGGTTTTCAGGAGCGATGAGTCCAGACGGGTTCATCAAGTTAATCCAATATAAATAATGTATGCAGATTTCAACATTATCTAAAATACTTAAAGTTGTTTTGCGTGGCTCAATTTTCACTAAATTAGGTAAGGCGCGATTAGCGATTGGAAACAAGGGCCCAATCAGTCGAGGGTGATGTTTTGTAACAAGATATGTCCATATCAGATGGAAATGGATCGAAAAAAATGGTAAAAATTCCCAGGCGGGCGAATTCGTTTCTGAATTTACCTGAGCAGTGGTGTTCTTTAAATGATTGATGATGCGTCAGTCCAGGCATTTGATCGGGGTGGCCGACTCAGTGACAAGGGATAGTCCAGATTTGAAACTCCGTTGAATCGACCACTAAGGACAAAACCCATTGGAATGTTTCTGTTTCAGAAACACGTTTTCAAGAAATGAACTGGGAGGCAAGCAAATGACTGGCAATGAGATCATAACAGAGAAGGTTAAGAATATTACCGTACTAAGGTTCAATAGGCCCCTACTTCACAACGCCCTGAACACAGCAATGCTCAAGCAACTGAAAAAGGCTCTGGATAAGGTTGAAAAGGATCCGGAAGTCAGAGCCCTAATTTTTACTGGTTCAGGAAACAAGTCCTTCATTTCCGGATCTGACATAAAAGAACTTAGAGGCCGCAATCAGTCATCAGCAATTGAAGCCTCAGTCGAGAGACAGGCCGTTCTCAACAGGATAGAAAATCTTCAGTTACCGTCAATTGCCGCAATCAATGGGTATGCGTTAGGATTCGGCTGTGAGCTAGCAATTGCCTGCTCATTGAGGATTGCGTCAGAAAATGCTTCATTGGGCCAAATCGAGATCAATCTGGGTATAATACCCGGGGCTGGGGCGACTCAAAGACTTCCAAGACTAATTGGCAAGGCAAAAGCTTTCGAACTGATACTAATGGGAAAAATAATTTCAGCGGAGGAAGCTCTTAGAATTGGATTAATCAACAAGGTTGTTCCGCATGATTCCCTCATGGAGGAAAGCCTTCAGTGGGCCGCAAGCCTTGCGGAAAAGAGCCCTGTGGCTATGAGAAACGCTTTGACAGCCATTAATCAGGGAATGGAGACAGACTTGTCGACGGGCTTAGAAATTGAAAGCCATTGTGTAGGGAACTGTTTCGCTTCTCCAGACAGTCAGGAAGGACTACAGGCATTCATAGAAAAGAGAAAGCCCAAATTTGGAGGGAATTGAAGTTTTTCCAACTTTTGTCCCTAACGACTCACGTTTCGCAGTTGGAGGAGAGAATAATAGGGCAGTTATAGTAATCGAAGGGGATCTCGAAGCGGCAGCCATGGTTGCCGGGTTCCTTTTTTTCAGGGTATGACAAACTGAATCAAGCGAATGATCAGTGTTTTCTTTCAAGAAGGGCTCTCAAACTGGGGGGCGGCTAAATGACAAGCATTGAAAGGTTGTTGACTGGTTGAAGGATCGAGGATCTCTAAACCAGAGAAATTGTCAGGCAGCGAAAAAGACTCCCCAACAGATCCACCTGTCGCCTTAGTCACTTCGATGCGAACGTTACTCATAATTTCAAAAGTTACCATCAGAAACACATTTTTGTATTGGTTTGTTGATTTTCAAGACCATTGCTTTTTCCCTTCAACAACTGGACAATGGGCTCGTAGCCTCGTGACGTGGCAATCATTATAGGAGTGAGACCTCTATGGTCTGGAGAATTAATGTCTGCTCCTTTATCCAAGAGTAACTTGACCAGTTCGATCTTAT
>JBFXII010000443.1:0-2721 GCA_050176095.1 Desulfomonilaceae bacterium | reverse complement strand
TTTCATAATAACTACAGCTAGTTATCAAAAGGTGATCTGAATAGTGTCGGATGATTGCATATTTTGAATGAAAAATCCCCGATTTTTTCAATTTGCCGCTTTGATTTTTACAGCGTTTTGAAACTTCTTAATAAAACTATTACATTGTTTTAAGGGGTTATACATGTAGATTTCCGAATGGCAGACAATTTGCCTAAGAGGGGGATCGATGTTACCCAAAATAATCGTATTCACGGATCTCGATTCGACTCTTCTCGATACGGAATCTTACTCTTGGGGGCCAGCTCAAGAGTCTTTGAAGGAATTGAGAAAGATACATGCGTCTCTAGTCATGGTGTCAAGCAAGACCTTCTCTGAGATGGTCGATTTTCATCATGAGCTGGAATTTAAAGATCCTTTCATAGTTGAAAATGGTGGGGGAATAGCCCTTGACACGGAACATGCGTTAAGCGACTACATTAAATCCTGTTTTGAACCTCCATCAAGTCAAACCCGTGATGATTTCTCATTCATTCCGCTGGGAAAATCCTATCATGAAATTGTGTCGGATCTTGATAAAGCTTCATCAGAAGCTGATGTGAAGACCCGTGGATTTTTTTCGATGACTGAAAAAGAGGCTGGTTTGATAACGGGCTTGCCTTTATCGAGGGCAATAAAGGCAAAGCAGCGGGATTTTGATGAGCCTTTTTTATTAGAGGGGGGGACTGAGGAGATTACCAGGCTCCAAAGGGTAGTTGCGGACAGGAATCTTAAAATGGAGCAGGGGGGCAGGTTCTGGCACCTATTCAGCCATAGAGGTAAGGGCGCAGCGGTGTCGATGTTGCAAGGATTGTTCAGAAGCCAGTATCGCGACATTTATTGCGTCGGATTGGGGGACAGCCCTAATGATTTTTCGTTTCTTGAGCTTATGGATGCTGCGGTTCTTTTAGGGACCGACGGTTCTTTTTCGGGTTTTGGAAACAAGAAACAGAAAATATGGACGTCGAAAGAACATGGCCCTAAACAATGGAATGCAATGATTCTAAGACTATTGTCTGAAATAGAGGAGGTTCTATGAGCGATTTTCAACAAACAGGACCGATTACCACTCTACATCTGTTGGGTGAGAACGATCAGATTAGACTGGAGCAGCAAATCAAGGAAGCCTCGGAATCACGGCCTATTGCTCTGGTCTTGCCATGCTTGATTTCAGAAATGGATGGATCAGCCTTAAAAGTCATCATCAGTGTCTTGGAATCAATAGACTATCTGCATGAAATCGTAATAACCCTCGGGCCAGCTTCTAGTGACGATTTCTTAAGGGCCTGTGATTACTTCAAGCCTTTGGACAATGGCGAACGAAAGGTCAGGCTCGTCTGGAACGATGGAGAGAGGCTCGCATCGCTTTACAAGGAGATAGAGGATTCAGGTTTGCCTACGGGATCCAGCGGCAAAGGCAAGAGCGCCTGGATGGCATACGGTTATATCGTGGCCAACCGCGAGTCTTATATTATAGCGCTTCATGATTGCGACATCATGTCTTATACGCGCTCGTTGCTAAACAGGCTTGTGTACCCCACCGTTATGCCTAATCTCGATTATGAGTTCTGTAAGGGTTATTACAGTAGAGTAACCGACCGGATGCACGGTAGAGCTACAAGATTACTGGTAGCTCCTTTGCTCCGGGCATTGGTAAAAATACTTGGCCCCATTCCTTTGCTTCAATATTTTTGCTCATTCCGTTACCCGCTGGCAGGAGAATTCTCCATGGTATCAGATTTGGCGCGGATTAACCGTATACCTTCGGATTGGGGTCTGGAAGTAGGTGTCCTTGCGGAAATTTATAGAAACTGTTCGCTCAATAGGATTTGCCAGGTAGAACTCTGCCAGAATTACGATCACAAACATCAGGAACTTTCTGCGGAAGATCCCGCGAAAGGTTTGAACAAGATGACCATCGATGTCTGCTCAACAATTTTCAGAGTGCTAAGTTCTCAAGGCATTGTTTTCGGATCCGGTTTCTTTAACACACTGCGCTCTACATTCATCAGGGAAGCGCAAGACGTGATGGAAATGTATCATGCTGACGCAAGAATAAACGGTTTGGCTTTTGACAGGCATTCGGAGGCTACGGCCTTTGAAACGTTCGCTAAGGCGATAAGAATTGCCGGAGATCTTATTAAGGATGATCCACTTGGGATCCCGCTAATCCCAAATTGGAACAGAGTGTTTTCTGCCATTCCGGATTTCTCAAAAAGATTGGTAGAATATGTGGATGAAGACAACCGTAGATTTTTTAACTAACCAAAAAACAATTTTCGGAGAAGAATGATGAAGTATGTCAGTTCACTCAGGCCGTACGTGGTCAAGCGGCTGGAGGAACTCGAAAAGGCGGATGTTGTCGTTGGTATTCCATGCTTTAACAACGACAAGACGATTGCTCACGTCATCAAGATGGTTTCTGATGGATTGAGCGCACATTACAAAAATCTAAGACCTCTAATCATCATATCAGATGGAGGCTCAACTGATGACACACGGGATGTTGCAAAGGGCACGGAAATAAAACCCTGGCAGGAGCGGATTATTGGTATCTACCGGGGAAACCCTGGAAAAGGAACGGCCCTAAGAATGATATTTGAGGCCGCTCATCTGGTTTACGCCTTAGCCTGTATGGTCGTAGATTCTGATCTGCGAAGCATAACCAATCGTTGGGTTAAAATGTTGCTAGACCCGGCCCTT
>JBFXII010000442.1:0-2735 GCA_050176095.1 Desulfomonilaceae bacterium | reverse complement strand
TGGGAGCATTCACTGGATGGAGTATGTTGTCTGACCTTACCCAAGCCCCAAACCCCGGAAGAAGAAGAGAAGCTGGTAGCAGCGTTTATATCCGGGCTTCAGAAGTTTATGACCAAAGAAAACAACTGGACTTTCTTGCAGCCTCTGATGTTGTCCTTGGAATACTGCGCAAAGTGTCAGACCTGCGCTGAAGCCTGCCCAGTTTTTGAAGCAAGCGGTCACAAAGATATATACCGCCCGACATTTAGGGCCGACGTGTTAAGAAAAATCGCCAAAAAGTATCTTTCACCGGGCGGTCAAATACTAGCCGGTTTCAGAGGTCATGACATTGAACTCAATTGGGACCTGGTGGCCCGGTTAGCTGAACTAGCCTACAGATGCACCTTGTGCCGAAGATGCACCTCAGTTTGTCCTGTTGGCGTGGACAATGGGTTGATCACTCACGAACTTAGAAAGTTGTTTAGCCAGGAATTGGGGATTGCCGCTCAAGAAATACATGAAAAGGGATCGGTAAAACATCTTAAGTTCGGATCCAGCACTGGTATGACTACAGCGGCTATCGGAGACATCATTGAGTATCTCGAAGATGACATCGAAGAAAAGACAGGAAAGCGCATTAAGATACCTCTAAACAAGAAGGGGGCCGAAATTCTTCTTGTTCATAATGCGGGCGAATTCATGTCCTGGCCTGAGAATCCGATGGCTTTTGCAATATTATTTGACGCCGCAGGAATAGATTATACGATTTCTACCGATTTAGTTGGTTACGACGCAGTCAATTATGGCCTGTGGTATGACGATGTTCAGTTTGCTCGAGTAGCGCTTAAACACCTCGAAATAGCTCGTGATCTTGGAGTTCAGAAAATCGTTATCGGAGAATGTGGGCATGCGCACAAGGCGCTTTCGGTCATCGCAGATCGTCTACTTCCTGGAGACCAAATGATCCCTCGAGAGAGTTCCTATACCCTGCTTTGGGACATCGTGAAATCCGGTAAGATAAAATTTGATCCCTCTAAGAACGATTTTCCTGTAACCTTACACGATCCGTGTAACGCCGTTAGATTGATGGGCATTGTAAAACCACAGAGGGAAGTTCTCAAAGCTATAACACCCCCTGGTCGTTTTAGGGAAATGACGCCACATGGTGTCGAGAACTACTGTTGTGGAGGCGGTTCTGGCTTTGCGATCATGAGTTCCGGAAACTTCACTGACTGGAAAATCAAGTTATCTGGCAGAAAGAAGCTACAACAGATTCTTGGCGCTTTTCAGGGTGAGATGGATCCAGAGGTTAGAAAAATGGTCTGCGCTCCGTGTTCAAACTGCAAAGGCCAGATCCGAGATTTGTTGGAAACTTACGAAGTTTTTGAAAAAACAGGCATTTGGTACACTGGCTTGGTTGAAATGATGGTCAACGCGATGGTTGACCAGGAAAAGCCGTTCCTCGAATGGCCGGGTGACGAGGAAGATGACGACGACATGTGACCAAAGATGTTAACGTGATAATCATTCTTTAATTTGCTTAAGAAGCCGGCGCCAAAAATCGTCGGCTTTTTTCTTGAACCCCGTCGCGTTGTGTTCACGAAAAGAAAAATCCTGATAAAAAAAGGCGGTTGTGAACCGCCTTTAACCTAATCAAAGGATGAGGAGTATAACGAAAGTCTCTTATCTAACTCTCTTTGCCAGCGTCACTGAGATGGACAAGGTGATTCCATCGCTCCGAAACTTTTTGTTGAATTTCTGCTGTCAGTTTTTCATCCAGGTGACGATATCTCCCCTGACCTTTGAAATACTCTGAGACTGGCTTGAGTTCTTTAGGCTTTCTGTTGAGCTTCCATACACCGTTTTCAACCTCGTATAGAGGAAACACTCCCGAATCAACGGCTAGCTGACCATATTCTATTGATTTGTTCGGAGGGATTCTCCATCCTGTTGGACACACTGAAAGAATGTGAATGTAGGATGGACCTTGAACTTCCTTGGCCTTGAGAATTTTTTTCTGAAGATCATTAAAAAATGTCGGACATGCAGTCGCCGTGTAAGGAATGCCATGAGCAGCGGCAATTGCGGTCATATCCTTTTTCCAGGTCATCTGGCCAGCCGGGGTAACTTTACCCGCTGGAGATGTGGTGGTCGTAGCTCCAAAAGGAGTGGACGAAGACCGTTGTATTCCGGTGTTCATGTATGCCTCGTTATCGAGACAGACATAAATAACCTTGTGTCCCCTCTCAATCATCCCTGAAAGGGACTGAAGACCTATATCCGTGGTAGCGCCATCTCCTCCCATAGCAAGTATCGTCATTTCCTTATCGGGAATTCGTTTTTTTCTTTTCAGCGCCTTGAGACCGGCTTCGATTCCCGATGCGACTGCAGCGGTATTTTCAAAAGCCACGTGCATCCATGGCACATTCCATGATGTGTATGGATACGGAGACGAAATGATTTCCATACAACCAGTAGCCATCGCCATCACCATGTTTGGTCCAATGGCTTTAAGCACATGCCTTACCGCAAGAACTTCAGCGCAACCTTGACATGCGCGATGCCCGCTGTTTATGTATTCTTCCATCGGGAAGTTTTTTAAGGGCTTAATAACTTTCTTTTTTTCTGTTTCAGCCATTTTTTTCTCCATCAATCGCACGCCCTTAGCCACGGACGCCATAGATATAATGATCCATGTGTTTATCGGTAAGAGCCTTTTCGACCATTGTCGCTATATCTGAGGGGGTAACGTCTCG
>JBFXII010000441.1:0-2737 GCA_050176095.1 Desulfomonilaceae bacterium | reverse complement strand
CATCTGGATCTTCTTCTGACCGAAGCCCGTCTCAGAGGCGCCTGACTGATGCAATGATTTTCCTCAATATTTGGAAACACGCTTAACTGCAGGATCCGGTTTTCAGATTCAAGGCCTGCGCCGTGAAAATGTTCCGAGTCCAACCTTATGTCGTTACCCAGTGACACAGACGATCTAGTTTCTATGGTGGCTCCAAGAATGCCTTCAATAAATTTTTTGGACTTTGCACGCATAGAGGCGGCATTGGCCATAACATCAAGATGCGCTGTTTCCAGGGCATCCAAAATGTAACTATTCACAATCTTGCGATGGTTTTGCCTGAATTGCTCAAAACGATTCAGAATTTCAAGACCGGCAATTTCTGAATCAATGCATACCAGAATGCCTATCTGACCACAGACATGCTTGAAATTCTTGATATAGTCGCCTGCCGATACGCTCAAGGATTCGTAAAGATCGGACATGGCCATAGTAGATGATCGATTTACTCCAAGTCGATCGTATTTCCGGTCTATATCCTCCCAGACAGCGCCCTGGTTGGCGTAAAAGCTAGAGCCCGAGCGCAAATTGCGCGTCACGCTTCGAGTCTTGTTTCGCCTCAACTCAGCGCTCATGGATCGCGATCGGCTTTGGAAGTTCTCCGTATTGTATGACCACCTACCCTGTTCCACGCACGACACCGGAATTACGGCATTAGAATAGGGCCCAACCAAAATGGTCGTGTTCAATACCCGATTTTGTTTGGCGCCCACCAATTCCTCGCCGTCCATAAGAAGAACCTTGTATTTGCTCGAATTTCTTACCTTTAGAGAAGGGACGGTTCCACTCTTGCTAACTTCCGATATTACCAGGTATTTATTCTCAAGCGCGTGATCAAGTGTTATGAACTCCTCAGTAGCCTCTTTCTCAGCTAATAAGCAGAAAAGTAACATATTTCCGTATGCCTGCTTTGCCCCAATCCGGATTTGTCCTAATAATTCGCTTAACGAGGTATTCATGTCTGACTCCTTTCCAATTGTCCTATTCGAACATTATACGACGCATGTGTGACAAGTAAGGACAAATCAAGTCAGCCTTTTTATGCGTAATAAAAACTTTTGACAATTATTGGCTGAAGGCTCACTTAGACCGGATATGAAAATTACTGATGAGCATGATTCATAAAGGCCTGATCGACCTGGAAATGTTCAGGTCAAGAATTTGTTTTGAGAAGATATTTGTTTTGAAGAGTATTTGAGCTGAAGAAAATCAGTGCGCAAAAAAGAACGAACAGACGATGACAGCGGCGATAAATCCTACTGCGTCAGCGATCAACCCTGCAGGAATGGCGTACCTCATTTTCGCTATGGATACCGCCCCGAAATAGACCGCTGCGACATAAAATGTGGTTTCCGAGCATCCGATGATGACAGCTCCGAGCATAGCCTGATAGGAATTTGCGCCATATGTTGAGATTGTTTCTCCGAGGACTCCGAGTGAAGCGCTTCCGGATAGAGGTCTAATAATACCGATAGTGATTATTTCAGGTGTTAGTCCATAAGCTTTAAGCGAATCGGGAATCAGGCCCGCTACAAAATCAATCGAGCCCGAGGCCCTAAACATCCCCACTGCCACAAGGATAGCCACTAGATATGGTATGATCGTGACAGCAGTCTCAAAACCTTCCTTTGCGCCCTCAACAAAGGCCTCATAGACCTTCACACCCTTGAGATATCCGTATAAGGGTATCCCACCCAGAATGAGAAGGAATAAAGCGCTGGAAATCGTCGCTGATATTTCACTCAAGATGCTACCCCGAATTCGATCATCCTAATACTTGAAGCGTCTCATTCGGCTGAGTAATCGGACGGCAAAAAAGGCGGCCAGTGTTGAAGCGGCTGTAGCTATTAGGGTTGGAAATGTTATTGCCGTGGGATTTGTTGATCCACCAGCGGCAAGTAAAGCGATAGCTCCTGCGGGAATGAGCTGAAGGCTCGAAGTATTTAGAGCCAAAAACATGCACATTGAATTCGAAGCGGTTCCTTTGTTCTCATTAAGTGACTGTAAGTCGTGCATGGCCTTGATCCCCAGGGGAGTGGCTGCATTGTTGAGGCCTAGCATATTGGCGATAAAGTTCATTGAAATGCTACTGAAAGCAGGGTGACCCTTGGGAATTTCCGGAAATACGTATTTCAGCAACGGGGAAATGGCCAAGCTGAATTTTTCAACCAACCCACTCTTGTCGGCTATCTTCATGATCCCGAGCCACAGGCACATCACACCTGTCAATCCCAAAGCGATCCTGAAAGCTTCCGATGCGCTTGTGACTACCGAATTTGCTACGGAGTTGAGATTCAGTGATAATAATCCAACTGTCACTGAACCCAAGATCAGGATCAACCATATTGTATTGATCATCACCAGGACCCAAGAATCATTAATTTCTTTACAACGTCAAATGATGGGTTGAATAAAGCCAATCGGTATCAACCATCCCGTTTCTTTTTTGTCGGAGGAGCGGTTTCCGATTTCTTGTCCTTGGAAGTGTCCCTCTGTTTTACTCGAGCCAGGTTTTCCTTAATTATAGGGTTGTCACTGTCAAGTTTGGCGGCCTTCATGAGGAGATTCAATTCCTGCTTGTGGTCACCCTTTTTCCCTAAATTAACAGCGTGGTCATTATAGGCCAGGGCAAGGTCGGTCTTTATGGTTTTATTACCCGACGCCAGACTCAACGCTTTGTTCAATAACTGGATTTCCT
>JBFXII010000440.1:0-2747 GCA_050176095.1 Desulfomonilaceae bacterium | reverse complement strand
AAATGGCTTTTCACAACAACCAGGCAATAACCGGCAAGGAGCTGAAAGTTAGATGACCATTTTAGCAGGTGATGTAGGGGCCACCAAGACCATTATCGGGCTTTTTGAGCCTCAAGCCAACAGACCACGCCTTACATACAAGAAAGTATATTCGAGCCAGGAGCACGAATCTCTGGAATCCATTATTTCGCAATTCCTCTCATACAGGCCTGAATCTATAAATGCGGCTTGTTTTGGTGTTCCCGGTCCTGTGCGAAATGGGATTTGTGAAACCACGAACTTGTCATGGCGTGTCGCAGCGGAAGATCTTAAAAAGCGTTTCAACATCAAAGATGTGACAATATTAAATGATCTGGTAGCCACCTCAATCGCCGCTCCCAACCTGACTCCCGACGAACTGTATTGCCTCAATGCCGGACAACCCGACACTTTAGGTGTGATCGGTGTAGTAGCGCCAGGGACAGGTTTGGGAATGGGATTGATGGTCTGGGGCGGCTCATCTTACCTGCCCATAGCGTCAGAAGGCGGTCATGTTGATTTCGCGCCGACAAACCTGGAGCAAATTTCCCTTCTCGAACACATGCTCGAAAAATGTCCCCGAGTCAGTGTGGAACGTCTCGGAGCTGGCCCAGGACTTTACGAAATATTTCTTTGGCTGGCCCAAAAACAGGAATTCAACGACAATCCCAGGATCCAACTGATCATTGGAGCCGAAAATCCATCAGAACTCATTACAAGGTTTGCCATTGAGGAGCACGAGGCGCTTTGTAATAAATGTCTGGATGTTTACGCATCCATCCTTGGAGCAGCAAGTGGTAACCTTGCCCTGACCGCCATGACGACAGGAGGCGTATACCTTGGGGGAGGAGTCAGCCCCAAAATACTGGATAAACTGGTTGACGGAACATTCATGTCCGCTTTCACTAATAAGGGGCGGTTCCGAAAATTAATGGAATCAATACCGGTCAAAGTGATATTGAACGATCAGGCAGGCCTGATTGGCGCCTCAATAGAGGCCGCCCGTTCCACTGCCTAGACTCAACGAGGATTACACCATGGACAGGAATACAATATTACAAGCCGCCGATATGATCCGGCAATCCAACAGAATCGTAGTCTTCACAGGCGCAGGCATATCGACTGAATCAGGGATACCGGATTTCAGATCACCGGGAGGAATCTGGTCACAATACAATCAGGATGACTTGACCTATCAAAAATTCATGTCCTCCGAAAAATACAGGAAAATCTATTGGGAATATGATCGGGCGCGTTATCCCGCAATGAGAGACGCTCTCCCAAATGACGCCCACAAAGCGGTGGTTGAAATTGAGAAATTGGGAAAACTAAGCGCTCTGATTACCCAGAACATAGATGGGCTTCATCATCGGGCAGGATCAGACCCTAACCGGATCTATGAAATCCACGGAACAGTCAGGGAAGTAACTTGCTTGAAGTGTCATTTGAGGTGGCCACGAGAAGAAATTGAACGGAAAATGATACGTGAAAAAATAGAGGCGCCTTATTGTGAAGAATGTGGTGGGCCTCTGAAATGCGCTACAATAGCCTTCGGTCAATCATTGCCCGAAGGCGTTCTAGAAGCGTCCTTTCAATTCGCTCAAGAATGCGATCTTTTCCTGACAATCGGATCTTCACTTGTAGTTCAACCGGCCGCTATGCTACCCCTGCAGGCCAAGAGATCAGGGGCGCGACTATTGTTGGTAAATCTGTCATCTACCCCTTACGATGCGATGATGGATCTCATAATAAAAGGTCCCGCCGCTCAAACCATGCGAAAGATCATCGCTGAATTGAAACAGATATCCTAGGCGCTAACCCAGAAAATTAGTCGCGAAAAATCCCGCTAGAACTGAAAAGGACGCTCAATCTGCAAGTCGAACGCCCTTTTTTATATGAAAACAAAAATGTGGAAAGTCCAGAAGATAATTGATTAACGTTTGGAGAACTGGAAGCTTGCGCGAGCAGCTTTTCGTCCGTATTTTTTACGCTCCTTGACTCTCGAATCCCTGGTAAGGAAACCGGCGCTCTTCAATGTAGACCTGAATGCCGGATCCACCGCCAGTAGGGCTTTGCTTATACCGTGCTTAATTGCTCCGGCTTGACCCGAAAGACCACCGCCGCTGACATTCACAAGCACATCGAAACGACCAGCAGTCTGAGTAAGCTCAAAGGGCTGTAAAATGATCATTCGGGACGTCTGGCGTCCAAAGTAATCATCCATCGGTCTTTCGTTAATTACACATTTTCCCGCGCCAGGTCTCAACCGCACTCTAGCTATTGCGTTCTTCCTCTTGCCGGTAGCATAAAAAATATCCTGGGACATTTAATTCTCCAAAACTAAAACTGATAGGTTTGGGGCTTTTGAGCCTCATGCGGATGCGTCTCGGACGCATATACTTTCAACTTGGTTATCTGGGCGCGACCAAGGGAATTTTTAGGCAACATCCCCTTCACGGCTTTGCGGAATAGCAGTTCGGGTTTCTCCTTCATCAGCTTTTCTGCGTTCGTAGATTTTAATCCACCCGGATAACCGCTGTGATTATAATACATCTTCTGGCTCATCTTCTTACCGGTGAGCCTCACCTTAGATGCATTTACCACTATCACGAAATCACCGCAGTCCGCATGTGTAGCAAACTGAGGTTTGTGCTTTCCTCTTAAAATTCGGGCGCACTCAACCGCTAATCGCCCTAGAACCTTATCTTTAGCGTCAATGACGAACCATT
>JBFXII010000439.1:0-2763 GCA_050176095.1 Desulfomonilaceae bacterium | reverse complement strand
ACGTTGAGAAATACGTGGCCCCATTGAAGCATTCCGGTAGAATGGATCCAGCTCCCCAAGTTGCGCCAGTTTCCACGTTGAGAAATACGTGGCCCCATTTTGAGTAATTATTACCCAATTTCTCCAAACTAATGCACTTGCAGAAAAGGTTTACGTGGCCTCACCTTTAGTGTCAAAAATTAAAAAATTATCGCCCCTTATACGGGGGCGTGGATTGAAACCACCAACTGCCGAGGAATCCTCGGTAGTTCAAAAGAATCGCCCCTTGAACAGAGGTGTGGATTAATGCAGTTGAACTGTCAAACGATATTTGACAGTTGCTAATAGCCTCTAGCCCCATCTAGCAAGGATTCGACCCTTAAGATAAAAAATAGTGTTGGTGACGATAAGCTATTTAGATAATAACGGGATTCGAAGAGGCTTCCTAGAATCTCCTCTAATTTTATTAGGCGAATCACTAGGCAATCCTGAGGTATTCCGACAACAAATGCTTGTTGCAGGATATGCTGTTCATTTATGGCGGTTCTCGAAAGTGATCGCGAAAAAAAGCGCGACTTTCTAATCGATTTATGATTATGTAGTGCATGTCTCGTCCAAGAAACATGTCTAATCAAGAGAACTGCGCCCTGGAATAGTTGGAAGCAGGAGCCAAAGCGGTCCCGATCCACCGTACAAACCTCCGACTCTTGGGTATCAGGGTCTTAACTATGGGGATTTCCCATGACCGAGTAGCTGTCTTGTTTGGTGTGGATCAGGATTCAGTCTCACACTGGGTTATGGCTCTTTTACAGAAAAGATGAAAAAAAATGCGCCATTCCGACAGTACTTTAAAGCATGGCCATAGCCTTTTTGATTCGCAAAAATGTCTCCACCGCTATTGACATGCACGCATATAAGGCGCATAAAAGGCGTATAGGAGACGCATGACATGGAGGTGTCAGTTTCTATGCCGAAACGAAAAATCAATCTCACCATGGATGAGGATCTCATCGATTACGCCAAGGCTTACGCCGCTAGACAAAGGACTACAGTTTCAGAGGTATTCACACAATTTATCCTTAATCTTAAACGGGTTAATGAAGACGACCCAATGAAGATCCTTCTGGACGATCCGGGGTTCAGGGACAGCCTGTTGGCAACGATGATGAAGATCCAAACGGGTAGTACAAAGTGGTCACAGTATGATGAGGTCTTCTGATGAAGTCCATGTTCAGCGATGACTTTGTCAAATCTCTGAAAACGCATGCATCTGTTAAAAATGCAGTCAAAAAGAAAGTTGACATGATTCTTGCCAACCCCATTGGCATAGGTGAACCCCTGAAAGCCAACTTCAGGGGATATTACAGCGCCCCGGTAAAACGTAATTTCATTATCATATACCTGTACTGCATGATTTGCAGGCAGAAGGCCGATGATCAAATCGTTAGATGTCATGATTGCCAAGATTGCCAGGACGAAACCGTGAAGTTCGTTCTGCTAGGTCCGCACGATAATGCTTACAAGAATCGATAGAGCCTGCTCCCGACCTTGACCTTTTGTTTGCGAAAAAACGCCATTTTCGATCGATTTGTGATTTTGTATGCGCATGATGGATGACGCTTGAAATATTCATGACAATTGGCTAGACTGATTCAAGGCCATTATTGGAAGAAATAGTGATATCTTCCAAAATCTTTTCGGATGATTCAGATGGATGCTCCACTGTCGTTAGTGAAAAGGGGCTCCAGTGGCGCCTTTTTGCCATCCCATCAAAGTCCGGTCGCGAATCAATGACCGGTCAACCGAAGTCAGGGCTAGTAACTGATGAATTATAACATAGAATACGAACGCGAAGATGATGGTCGCTGGATTGCGGAAGCGCCTGGCTTGCCGGGAGTTCTTGCTTATGGCGCAACAGCGGAGGAGGCCATGGCAAAGGCTGAGGCTCTAGCTCTTCGTGTATTGGCAGAGCGTATTGAAACCAATTAGAGTGGCCCCGAGCCTGTCAGCATTGCATCCTCTGCCACATGACCCAATGACCATCAGTCAAAGCCAGGAAACTCCTTTCTGCCCTGATTACTATTGGATGGAGTATCAAACGACAAACGGGTTCCCACCGCATTCTGTCTCGTACGGGATACCAGGATTTTGTGTTTGCTTTTCATGACGCCGAAGAAATAGGCCCACGCATGCTTACGAGAAGCGCAAAGCATACTGGCCTAAAGCCCACCGATTTATAAGAAAAACATCCATTCCTACGGCGAAGTCAATCTTTTTTCTAAACTGGGAATCCTTGAGTTCCTGAAGAGCGACCTCTTAGCCACGGTTCCACCATAAAATGATTCCTGGCCATTCGCCATGAGGTGATCCATCGTTTAAAAAACTAGGCTCTTGACGAGATATTCAGCAATACCACCCCGGCGACAATCACAACTAACGCTATGACCTTCAACGGGGACAACTGCTCGTTAAACCAGGAAGCTCCAACGAGGGCAATCATGGTGGCGCCTACCGCCATCCAGATTGCATAGGCTATGCTGATGTCAATAGTCTTCAGGGCCGACGTGGAGGCCGTAAAGGAGACTCCATAAAATACCAGTACCAGGATTGAGGGCCAGAGTTGCGTGAAACCCTACGATAGCTTCATGCAGGTTGTTCCGGAGACTTCCATGACAATTGCGAAAAAAAGCAATAACCAGGGGAGCATGTTCAGGAAACTCGCTCTCTGTTGTAGACGTGTGCTCATGTTCACCATTTCAGGTATGCGCTGTTTAGTCAATTGCC
>JBFXII010000438.1:0-2766 GCA_050176095.1 Desulfomonilaceae bacterium | reverse complement strand
CGACGCTCTTCCGATCTTTTGTGGTGGCTACTGGAGAAAACCATTCCGTGAGGGAGTTTGTGGAAAGATCTTTCCGTGAGGTGGGAATAAACATAGAATGGCAGGGCTCAGGAATTGATGAAAAGGGCTTGGACTCTGAAACAGGAAGGGTCCTTGTTCAGATAGACCCGCGGTATTTTAGGCCAACTGAAGTAGATGAACTACTTGGAGATCCGTCCAAAGCCCGAGAGGTTCTCGGCTGGCAACCCAGGATAGGGTTCAAGGAGCTTGTTAGAAGAATGGTAATTTCAGATCTTCGGGATGCTGAAAAGGAACAGCTTTGCAGAACCGCAGGCTTTAATTAATCATATCGTCCGTTTCATAATTCGGTCGCTTTCTTGATTAAAGCTGGCAGCGTCTCCTTTTGCCCGGACAGTAAAGTCCTGCAATCAAACAAGACCGCGTTTTCATGAACCAAGGCAATCACAGGGGGATTTCCCATCCTGAGATTCCTTTCAAACCTGGCCGCAGAAAATGACGGATGCCTGATTACTACTCTCGGCCCTTCCAGATCGCTCATGGGTAACGCGCCGCCTCCTACCCTGCCGATACCCGGTTCAATGGATATTTGAAAACTGGAATCCAGAAGATTTTGCACGGATCGCGCAAGAGATTCGGCGTCTGAGTTCAATCTTTCAGGGGACCTGGAAATCATTTCAAGTGTAGGGATTGTATTGAAAGGACCTTCCAGACGAGTGTACTGCTCCAACGTGGCCTCTAGGCCCGCTAGCGTCATTTTATCCATTCGAAGCGCTCTAGCAAGAGGATTAGACCTCATGGCTTCAATGAAATTCCTCTTACCTACGAGTAGACCCGCCTGAGGACCACCAAGAAGTTTGTCACCACTAAAACTGATTATATCAATCCCACTAGAAACGACGGACTGAACCGTTATCTCGTCTGTCAGACCGTAAGGACGCAGGTCAACCAAACATCCACTTCCCAAGTCCATCATAGTGGGGATGTTGTGATCACGCCCAATTTCCACCAACTCGTCAAGCTCAACTTCTTTGGTAAAACCCACGATTTTGTAATTGCTGGTATGGCACTTGAGTATTAGGGCGGTATTTTCATTTATGGCGTTGCGATAATCACGTACATGCGTCCTGTTGGTAGCGCCTACTTCCCTAAGGATTGCACCGGAACGTGACATGACCTCAGGAATTCTAAATGACCCACCTATCTCGATGAGCTCCCCACGAGAGACTATGACTTCCTTCCCTGTAGCCATTGTCGATAGAGCCAACAATACAGCCGCTGCATTATTGTTTACGGCTAAAGCGGCCTCAGCGCCGGTAAGCTCTTCGATTAAAACCCTCAAATGAGAATTGCGCTCGCCCCTCTTACCCATAGCGATGTCATATTCTAAATTTGAATACGACATTGCTACTTCTGCTATCCTGTCCACAACGCTTTGTGGCAATGGTGATCTGCCCAGATTGGTGTGGACAATTACACCCGTTGCGTTAATGACTGTGCGTAATTTGGGGCCATAAAGCTTTTCCGCCTGTACCCTGACCCGTTGGTCTAATCTGTCTTCCGAACAATCATGTTCAGATAGTTCTCCTGAAATAACTCCAGCCCTAAGGGACTCTAAAGTCTTGCGAACAATTCTCTTGATAGTCTCTTCGGAATAGAACTCCCGCAAATAGGTCACTGATTTGCCTGACAAAACTTTTTCAACGGACGGTATCTTGCGTAAAACGGACGAGCCCTTGACTTCAGTCACAAATTAACCTTTCTTGGGATTTGAGTTAATCTTGAAGGAACGCACAGCTTCATCAAAATTCTTCATGTAGGTTTTGAACTCTTTTGCCGGACTAGAAAAATCCACATTAACGATCTGCTGTCCCGTAACAACTATCATTCGCCAGGAACGAAGGCGATTTGTATCAGTTGGAGCCTTTTCTTTGATCAATGCGGCCTTGGCGCCTTTAATCTTGAGGTTTTTGACTTCTTCCACCGTTTTATCTTTTTGAGCCGTTTTTTTTAGGGCTTCAAAAACCACTGGGCCAGATTTTGAGAAAATATCCCCCACCACCACATAAATTTCACCCGATCCCTTAACCCATTTGAATATTCCTGGTTCATCAACAGCAACAGACTTGAAGCCACTAGGGATTTTGATGTCAAAAATCATTTCCGAGGAGCCATTGGATGATTTAGTATCTTCAGGCGCTCCTGATCCTTCCGACTCACAGTCAAAAGAGATTGACAGAATAGGAAAGATAAGAATCAAAATTATCAACCATTTGCCTAGTTGTCTTTTCAGGTTGACCTCCTAGATAATTTGTTCTTACTTATTAATATGGAAAAAGACGAAAACATAAAACAATATATTTGTTAAGAATATCAAATTTGAGGTTAAAACGCATCAAACGTTCCACTAAAAAAGGAGTTATCCACTCACTTGGATGCAAGGTAAATCAGATCGAGACTGAATCTGTCGCTCAGCTCATGAGAGAACTGGGATTCGAATTAGACCAATCTACCGATCAGCCGGATCTGATTTTCGTCAACACCTGTTGCGTCACTGGGCGCGCAGAGGCAAAGTCCCGCCGGTTCGTAGGTCGTATAGCCAAGACTTTTCCTCAATCGAGGATCATGGTTTCCGGATGCCTGGCGGAACTAAGGCCAGACGAATTGAGATCATTGGGGTCAAACATAGAATGTCTCGGAACATTCCAAAAGGACAACCTGGGAGAAAATTGCGCCTGCCTCCTCAAC
>JBFXII010000437.1:0-2786 GCA_050176095.1 Desulfomonilaceae bacterium | reverse complement strand
ATATAACTTATATTGAATTCCTGTCAAGAATTTTTGCTTTTGTGGTCTAAAAAACAGGCCAGATAGCAGGATTCAGTTAATAACTTCGATATAAAAAGTTTTTATCACCCAATTCTAACATAATGAAATGACTATTAAAGACTGTATTTATAAAGTGCCGAACACCTGTGAATAATGACATCTGATGATCATCCGTTCATGCCACCTTGGCCAATGTGAAAAGAAAGTCCTTGACTCAATTGTGTATGGGTGGTATTCGATTTTGATCCAAAATATAGTAATTCTTGTGTCTGTCTCCTGGAGTTTTCTCATGGATTTCACAGGATCGCCCGGAAATACTACTAAAAAGGCGTCCTCCTCGAAACGAAGACGATCATCGGCTGATGTGAAACGTCAACTGATTCTGGAATCCGCCGAAAAAATTTTCGCGTCTCGAGGTTATTACTATACGACTATTGCTGACATATCCAACGACTGTGGAGTTCATGAAGCGTCCATTTTTCAATATTTCAAGACCAAGGAAAATCTCATCGTAACAGTTCCTGAGAGACACCTCAGGGACACATTGGCTGGAATTACTGAACATCTCCAGGGTATGAAGGGCGCTGAGCCCAAGCTTAGAAAACTTATTTGGCATCAATTGAGAGACCTGTCAATTAACAAGAATTACACGTCCATTTTATTGCGTGAACTGAGGACATTGCCCAATTTTTATGAATCACCCGCATATGAGATGATTCGAAAATACAGCGCCTTTGCGGCAGAGGCTATTAGAGAAGGTATCAAGGATTCCGAGATTGAGCCGGATGTCGAGGTAATTCTTGTGCTGGAGATGATTTTTGGGGCGATTGACAGCGTTGTCCTCAGGTGGCTTTTTTTTGACGATCCTTACGACCCCAATGAGGCCGCTGATGCCCTTTGTTCATTGATTAAGGCATCGATATGGAGAAATCAGCAGACTGGCGGCTTTGAATATGGCGATGAGCCTAGTCGAGGAGAAATCAGGCGACGCAACATAATGGAGGTAGCCTCAGAGGTTTTCGGGAAGAAAGGGTATGGAGGGGCGACCATTTCGGAAATAGCAGGAAGGGCAGGAATCGCTGAAGCCTCTATTTATCAGTATTTTAAGAGCAAGGAACAACTGCTGGTATCAGTTCTTGGCCCTTGGTTCATCGAGCTGGCCGATGAACTCGAGCGAGCGTTTTCCGGTGAATTAAACCCTTATGAACGGCTCTTACATCTTTTAAGAAGATGGGCTCTGGATTTTCAGATTCGTGAATGGGAAACACGCGTTTTTATTCTGGAGTTGTACAGAAACCCGAAGTTTTACGAATCTCAAGAATATCTTAACACCAGACGTTTCTGGGAACTGATAAGAAAAACTGTGGAGGAAGGTCAGGAAAGCGGTCATTTCCGTAAAGATTTTCAGATCAGTTATTATCTGCACCTAGTCCAAGGCGCTTTCGAACATGAGGCTCTTGCACGAATGATGTTGTCTAAAAAACAACCCACTATTGCGAGCACAGAGCAAATGATCCATCTGCTGCTCAGGGCAATAAAGGCTTAATTATTACCTTTTTGTAACCTCGGCGCCCATTTAGAGAAATGCTACGTAAATGGATTAGAACATCATGAAAGCTCATTATCTGGATCAAAGCCAGAAATGATGCCAATTCAGCGTACAAAAAATCAATATAAATAGTCATCAAAAACACAAATCTCGCCGCTCGACAAATGCTACCGTTTCGTATGTATTGTTCGGTTGACCATACGATAATGTAGTTTTTATCTTTCTTCTTAAACGGTCTATAAACAATCTTCTGTGACTAACTAATTGTAATCACATATAAACTGTCGTGTTACATCTTTTTGGCACGCTATATGCCCTGCTATGTTTCGAGTAGGTATAGCGCCTATTGGGTTTGAGAAAGAATAGTTGACATACTTGGCCAGGTGCAGGGAAATGTTTTTTTCACACAAGAACAACGGAAATGAACGGCATGGAACGGTTATAGCGGCTCTAGGATTGAACCCGAGCAAGCTGACGTCTGAACACGTCAAAAACCTTGAAAAGGAATTTGGATGCGCTTTTGAAACAGGCGAATTGTTGATATGGGTTGAAGCCTCCGAGGAACGAGCCGAGCAAATTTTTGATACCCTCAGGAGGCGACATTCACCATTCTAGACTGTTGATTGACGATCTTCCTAATCCGGAAGGCCCAAATTTCATCTCGGTTTTGATTTGGGCGTTCCTGAGCTCCATTAATTCTTTACCGGCAAACCTACACTCTGGGCTCCGATGATGCGTTGATCGGTGGAGAGTTTCATAGTCTGAGCAAGCTTAGGTTTGTCGATCGATACCCGATAAACCGTAGCCAATCCCTCGGATGCGCAGAACAGATATATGTTTTGAGCAATAAACCCTGTGTCCATGCAAGCAATATTGATTTTGCCTGCTTCATCGCGATCATTCATTCTTGAGAGGTCTGCCACAAATACCAGATTTATTGCAGCGTCCTTGAAGTAGGACTGCGTTCCAGTTAGTGCACGAAAATCTCCCAATACTGTTGGTTTAAGAGATAGCGCCTTGGCGTCATAAATGTAGATGCCATCTGAGGTTACTACGTAGAGGTCTATTTCCTGTCTGTTTCTGGCGGAAGGAGCAGTTCTTCGGCCAGAATCGGTTCGATTAATGCCCCAGGCGGCCCAAAGAAGATTAGACAGGGTCTGATTGGACAGAGTTCCGGGGCTGAACTCGCGCGAGGTCTTTCTGTTCTTGAGAGCCT
>JBFXII010000436.1:0-2798 GCA_050176095.1 Desulfomonilaceae bacterium | reverse complement strand
GGATTCAGCTGCATGGTGGCGGCCCCTTCAATGATCCCTAAGAAAAGCGGTGATCGGATCAAAAACGACACCCGGGATGCCAAAACACTGGCCCGTCTCCATCGTGCCGGCGAGTTGACCGCGATTTATGTGCCGGATACCCAGGACGAAGCCATGCGCGATTTGAGCCGTGCCCGTGAAGACGCGGTCGTCGCCGGCCGTAAGGCAAAGCAACGGCTCAATGCCTTTCTACTGAGACATGGAATAACCTATTCCGGAAAGACCAAATGGTCCAAAGCCTATTTCAACTGGCTTTCGGATATCGCCATGCCCCATCCTGCCCAGCAGATTGCTTTCCAGGAATACATCGATGCCGTGCATGAAAGCCTTGACCGGATCGAACGGTTGACCGAGCAGATCCGGCAAATGGTGCCCGCCTGGCGACTGGCGGATGTTGTGGAGGCCTTGCAGGCCGCCCGGGGCGTATCGCTGATTGTTGCGGTAACTCTGCTCTCGGAAATAGGCGACCTCAACCGTTTTCAACATCCGAGACAACTGATGGCCTATCTTGGTCTTGTGCCTTCGGAACACTCCAGCGGCGGCAGCATCAAAAGAGGGGGGATTACCAAGACCGGCAACAGTCATGCGCGAAGGGCACTGATTGAAGCCGCCTGGGCGTACCGGATGCAACCCCGGGTCAGCCGGGTATTGATCAAACGCCAGGAGAATTTATCGGACCCGGTCCGGCAGGTCGCATGGAAAGCCCAGCTTCGTTTATGCGCCAAATACAGAAGGATTATGGCCAAAGGCAAACCGAAACAGGTGGTGATCACGGCCATTGCCCGTGAATTGAGCGCCTTTTTGTGGGCAATCGCAAAGCAGCTGCAGCCGGTAACCTGAACAACCTGAAAGTCACCCAATCCTCGGATCAGATTGGGAGGTCGATAACAAAGAACAACAAAACATATTTCCAGGTCATTGGCAGAGGCGCGATCTCGGATAGGAGAATCCTCGTTACCACCTATGGAATAAGGCGAACAGCCGAACTTCCGATGTTAGAGAGAGGCAGCTCCGCGACGAAGCCAGGTCATGCGGTAACCAACCCGCGAATATCAGAAGGGTCAACCGTCGTTTTCAAAGATCCCGTCTCTACCAATGGCCTGGAGAGGCACTTATTAAAATCCTTGTTCTTTCAAAATCAAGGAAGGCAGAGTATTTTTTTCTTGACAACTGTCAATCATATCAGGTGGTAGACCTGAATCTCGCCTATTGGAGCGGACACACCGGGATCTATGTTCACGATGTCTATTTTCCCGAGGGAGATTCGCAGCTACGCCTGAGCGAGAGCACGGTATCGTTCTCAGCCACGCAAGGGTCGAACAGCCCGGACCCGCAGAATATCCAAGTGGATATACTTGGCACCACGCCCCACTTCTGGAAGGTGAAGCGCTCAGAGGTGTCCTGGCTCAGGACCATCCCCTCTCCGGATATCGCGCTCGGCATCGACGAGTATCCCCCAGGACCGCTGACCTTCATCGTCGACAGCTGTGAGCTTCCCCCGGGCGTATACACAACCCATGTTCTTGTTGGTATAGATGCGGGCACAGGAGAGATGGAGGATCCGCAATCTGTCCAAGTCACACTGAATGTCAACGAAAGTATTGTGCCCAATGAAATTATCGTTCCCATTGACATCAAACCGGGGAGTAAACGGAACGTTATCAATCCACGCTCCCATGGCGCCGTCTGGGTAGCCGTTTTTTCCGATCGGTCTACAGGCTTCAACCCGCGGGACATCGACGTGACAAGCGTGCGTTTCGGACCTGAAGAAGCTGAGCCGCTGCGCTACAAGTGGCGGGATGTCAACAAGGACAGAATCCATGACCTGATTCTACGTTTCAATATCCCTGATACTGGCATCGTCTGTGGCGACACTGAGGCTGTCCTGATCGGTAAGACTTTAGAGGGCGTGCAGATAACCGGTTTGGACTTGACCAGGACAGTAGGATGCAAGAGGAAATAACTGAACCTTGCTTTAAGAGACTTGTCGCGGCAACCTTCGGGTTGCCGTATTTGTTTGTTGGCATTTTATCATCCGAAAGTGGCCGTAATCAGGGAGATCAGGTTTCCGGTTATCTGCAAGGGCATTGTTCTCAAAAAATAAATTTTCACAGTTTGACAACAGACTACGATGTAGCGCTATTGGCCTGTATTTTGTCTGTCATGGTTATTCTTGATGTGATTCTTGAAGCACTCTAGATTTTACACGACGATAGGTTCATTACTTTTTCCCTGAAGATGCTCCTCTTCTAAAAACATCCAAAAAGACAAATCTCACTATAAATCACTAAACAATCGATCCTTGCCAACAAGCGCATCAATCCGGACTGCCAACGACATTTATTTTACCCCGGTCGATCCGGACCTTGTTGGCCTTCGTGACCTGCTTACAAATCCCAAACCCAGGTCATTGTGAAAAATCCTCGCAAGGAATCGCGGCGTCAACCGACGAAAGGGTCAACTGGAGGGCGGGATATGCAGGCACCAGGCACCGTTCTTCGTCACAACCCAAACCGACCTGAAGAAGGTCGAAAGAAACGGACCTTAATGCAGAGGAGATCGCCATGAAAACGAATCGAATCTTGCGGAGTATCCTTGTCTGCATACTCAGTATCCTTCTTTTTACCTCAGGCTGGGCTTCCGGGGGCGGCCGAACGGTCGTTCTCGAACCGACGCCCGAACATCCTGAAGCTACCGGGACCGTGTTGATCGATGAGCGCCATATCAGCCTTCAGGCCCGAGGACTCAAACCCGGCGCC
>JBFXII010000435.1:0-2805 GCA_050176095.1 Desulfomonilaceae bacterium | reverse complement strand
ATCGGTGGTTCCAAGAATCGATATGAACACCTTTGCCATATTATTCTCCGTATTTTCTGAAAATGACGTGTGTGAAAGTGTGGGTAAGCGAGATATGGCCATCATCCAGAATGGACTCTTGGGCAATACGGGCTGTTGTGGAATATACCGGCGCCAGGTTTTGGCTTAGAGCCAAATTAACCATCAAGTGACAGGCTCCAAAATCTCCCTGTATGAGGACATAATCCCCGGAAACAGCATTTTCGGACAACCATTTCTCAACAGGTCTCAGATAATCTTTTATTGAGCTCATTTCCGGCGGAATATTAGACCATATATTCTGTAGATACGGAGGAAGCGGCTCAATACGATCAACTCCCAAGGATTCGTATGCGTCTTTTGCCTGAAGTTCAGTCACTTTGTGATTGAACAGCAGGATCAGTTTATGAGTCATAGGTTAATCTTCGTCATACTAAGCTAAATTGAATTAATACGACTCCAACGTGTGCACGATGGAGCCGCATTATTGACTCTAGGCCGGCTCTATCCCGATTATCCTGAAAGAGCTGCTGACCGTAATATTGGCTTTGGCTATCTTTCTCTTTTGAATTACTGCTTTCACCATGGAGTCTGGCAGGAGATCCTTACCGGCTGAATAAGCTTTTTGGGTTCCAAGCGTCGCAATTATTTGCTGCCGCCCTGGATCCCACGAAATAACAGCTCCGCTCCAAACATCTTCAGTCGGTTTTGGGGGGGCTTTTTTCTCAACTGTCGGCTTTGGCCTTTGAGATTGGTCTTTTTCCTTTGGTCTAGAGGACATGAAGCTGTCTGTGAAGTGGGCTTCGAGATTTGCCAATTCCATTTCGTATTCCGCAGATGGCTTAAACAACTCAACCCATCCGAATGGTTGGAGGGCCTGCTTTTGGACCCCCTTGTCGTGAGGGGAAGCTAGCCATAATGTAGTAGCCGCTTTTTCGTAAGTGGACTGCTGGCCTTTTCCTTTCATGATCCTAATGCTTCTCAGACCTGCGATCGTCATAGATTCCGCCCCTGAATGCCTTCCGACCCTTAGTAACAGGGCATCTTCAGGAACCTTTGGCGATTGCGGGATATTGATTGACTGCAAGATCTTATCCTCAAGATTCTTTTCAGCATGGAAAAATTTTCGAATGCTTTTAAACAAGGTTTTGGCGTCAACAGGTCGCTCAATTTTTGCTTTTTCAAGCGGCTGTTCTATTGTGATTGTTCCTGTGAAGATTGACCCGGGCGGAATAACTTCCAAAATTTGATACGGGCCTTTTGCTTCATGCAGGGATTTCCTTTTCTTTTCGTTTACTGCGTAGACTACCTCGGAGTTTACAGGACCGACAGGCATAAAATCGGAGACCTTCAGAAGTCGAAAAGGATCGGTGTCAAACGATCCCTGCATCAAATCATGCTCTAACTGTTGAGATTTTTTGGAATCCTGGGAGCTTGCCGATTCCGCCAAGTGGTTGAGATAGGCTGTGCGCAGCGAACCCTTAATGGCTGTCCCTGGAATGTAGGGCCTTTGTGTGGTAAGTAGAAACGATGTTCTGCCGATCATGAACTTGTTGAGTTCATTTTTGAGAACACGTTCGTTGTTCAAAGGCAAAGCAAGGGTTTTCCCGTAATGTTTTACCAGTCCGGGACATACACCGATTCTGCGTCCGTCAGGTCGTAGTTTGCCGATGAACCTGTAAATCTTGATGATGGAGCCTATAGTCCCTTCCTTACAAATGTTTGAAAACTCCAGCCTGTCCTTTGCGCTGAGGTTTTGGATAAAAGATTCCGAATCAAAAACTGTCATCGTTTCGGAGGACTCATCGATTACGAAATTCATAGGTTCATAGACTTCATCACATCCGATATGCACCGGTGAAACCGTTTTTATACAGAAAGAAAAAACCTGTTTTTGGTGGAATGTTGGCTCTTTCATTTGGGAGCCTCCAGCTTGAACGGAATTGTTATTGAATATCCTTGAGTTACAGTTTGAGGCATGACTTTGGACACGCCTGTTACTGCGGAGCCGAAAAAGGCCTTATGCAAGTCATCAGAATTCTTTGGGAGAAAAACGGCGCCTTCATCGGCCATGATAACAGGATTCTTGAATGGATTAGTTGACTGCGCCAAAGAGTTTCCGTGCTTTCCAAACCTTGCAAATGGCATGAAAAAAGCGTCCGAGTAAGATTCGCGCTCCGGGACACATGGCCCTAGACAGTAAACAGCATTCACATCGCCATTTTTAGCTCGGTGTATCTCTTTAAAATTAGTAACTGTGAAACGCCCAATGCCTATTGAGGCGTCCTTGCCGAAACCGAAGTCCCCGATGCGGGTCAAGCCCTCAATCACATTCCGAATTCTGATGTGGCTCTCATCCAGAAGGGCAAAGATAACCAGGCTAATGTCTGTATTATAGAATGTGATTTCCTGTGAATAGGGGGCAAAAGCTCCGGTACCGGTAGTGTTGGTCAATCTGTTTATGGTGTTGTGAGGTTGGGGATAATGTGAGATGAAAAATTTACCATCTTGACCTGAATGAGCAGATATGGACCTGCCGGCTTTGTCATGAGCGAAATTGGCTGCAAGTTCGGCATCCGAAATGTAGGCGTTTCCTGCGGTTGAGACCTTAAGATCATGACCTGAGAGCATCCATTTTTGTTTCTTTCGCTCTTTTCTGAGAGCGACTTTTTTATAAGAATCCGCTTCGTCATCCTTCCATAGGTAGTAACTCGGAATATCAGGTTTTTTGAGCGCATAACATTTCTGAGTCGATTGCTCAGGGGCTGCGGGAAAGGAGATCGGAAG
>JBFXII010000434.1:0-2816 GCA_050176095.1 Desulfomonilaceae bacterium | reverse complement strand
GACGGCGCCAGAGAAGCCGGACTGAATTTTTAGTCTCAAAGGAGGGACAGCCCGTTGCTGAGTAGAACCGATATCGCCGGTGAGTCCGAATTGAAGGATCGTGTGGTCCATCTTAGTCGTGTTGCAAAAGTCGTCAAAGGTGGAAGGAGATTTTCTTTCAGCGCAGTAGTTGTTGTAGGCGACGGAAACGGACGAGTCGGGTATGGGCTTGGAAAAGCCAATGAAGTTCCCGAAGCTATTCGTAAGGGCGTGGATAGAGCTAAATCATTTATGGTTGATGTGCCGATCATCAACGGAACAGTGCCGCATGAAATTACTGGACAGTATGGCGCAGCAAAAGTTTTACTTAAACCTGCTGGATCAGGAACGGGTGTTATTGCAGGTGGAGCCGTGAGAGCAGTCATGGAGGCTGTTGGAATCCGCGACATACTTACCAAATGTATTGGCACAAATAATCCCCATAATGTTGTCAAAGCGACCTTTGAGGGACTTAAAGGACTCCGCACACAGCAACAGATAGCTAGAAAACTTGGCAAGTTAGGCCCTTCAGAAGATGATTCGGATAAAGGAGATGATTTCCTTGTCAATGCTTAAAGTTATCCTGAAAAAGAGCAAGATTAAGGCTACCGAGAGTCAGAGAAATACGGTTAGAGGATTAGGTCTCACCAAGATTAATTCCTTCAAATTTCTGAATGATACTCCCGAAGTTAGAGGAATGATCTTGAAGGTTGCTCATCTTGTTGAAGTAGAAGAAGTGATTGAATAAATTAGGTTCAATTGGAGCGTTTGATGAATCTCTCTAATCTATTTGGCCCAGATAATAAGAAACGCAAGCGAGTAGGTCGCGGTGAGTCGTCTGGATTGGGAAAGACCTGCGGCAAAGGACACAAAGGTCAGAAGTCGAGATCTGGCGGAAAAGTAAGTAGGGGCTTCGAAGGTGGCCAGATGCCTCTTCAAAGGCGTCTTCCTAAAAAAGGATTCAATAATATTTTCCGCACGGAGTTTAATGTTATTAACTTAAACGTTCTCGGAAAGCTGGATCCTTCTGACGTGATTACCCCTGATCTGTTGAGATCCAAGGGATATGTCAAGCGTCAAGGCCCTGTCAAACTCCTGGCTCAGGGAAATGTCACTGCGGCCTATTCTGTAAGATTGGATAGGGTTAGCGCTGCGGCAATGAAAAAGATTGTAGACGCTGGTGGGAAGATCGAATCAATAAGCTCATAAGCTTTTTGAATAATCGGAAATTCTGATAAAGGTTCAATTCCAGGAGACATCCTCGTGATAGGTTCTATCGGCAATATAGCAAAAATACCGGAGTTAAAGCGTAGAGTTATTTTTACACTGCTGATGCTCCTGGTTTACCGCATCGGCGTTCACATTCCAACGCCTGGAATTAACGCTGCTGCTTTGAAGGATTTCTTTGGCCGATATCAACAAACTCTGTTTGGCGTCATTGACATGTTTACCGGTGGCGCACTGGAAAATTTCTCGGTTTTTTCCTTAGGCATAATGCCTTATATCAGCGCCTCTATTATCCTTCAACTGCTCACGGTTGTCGTGCCACATTTAGAGAGGCTTTCCAAGGAAGGTGAAGCGGGTCGAAAGAAGATTACTCAGTATACGCGTTACGGAACCGTGGTTTTATCCTTGATTCAGGGAATGGGAATCAGCGTTGGTTTGGCTCAGACCGAGAACCTCGTATACATGTCTAAACCCGCATTTGTTGTACTGTCTATGATTACCCTCACCGCAGGCACCGCTTTTATAATGTGGTTGGGAGAACAGATTACTGAACGCGGAATTGGTAATGGTATATCTTTGATAATTTTTGCAGGTATTGTCGCCAGGATGCCTTCAGCGGTTGGAAGTACCATCCAATTAGTTCAGACAGGTGACCTTGGCTTTCTCATTTTGTTACTTTTGTTCGCAATTATGTTAGCGGTCATAGCGATAATTGTTTTTATGGAACGTGGGCAGCGACGAATACCGGTTCAATACGCTAAAAGGGTTGTTGGTAGGCGTATCTACGGAGGACAATCTACACACTTGCCTCTGAAAGTTAACACGGCAGGTGTAATTCCGCCTATCTTCGCGTCGTCATTGATCATTTTCCCGGCTACGATTGCACAGTTTTTAAATGTTCCTGTTCTTACATCAATAACTAATTGGTTGCGTCCTGGTACATTTGTTTATGAAACTATTTACGTTATAATGATTATCTTTTTCTGTTACTTCTACACCGCAGTGACATTCAATCCCGTAGATGTAGCAGAAAACATGAAAAAGTATGGCGGCTATATTCCTGGAATCAGGCCGGGCAAAAAAACAGCCCAATACATTGATAAGGTGCTCACTAGACTTACTTTAGGAGGCGCCCTTTATATTTCAGTAGTTTGTGTTTTGCCATCGATATTGATTGGTCGTTTTAATGCGCCTTTTTACTTTGGAGGGACTTCTCTTTTGATTGTTGTTGGTGTGGCTCTGGATACTTTGACTCAGATAGAGACACACATGATACAACGACATTACGAGGGTTTCATAAGAACGGGCCGTATTAAAGGTAGGCGCTAGCTCGTTATTTCCACTAAGAGGTAGGAATCATGAGAATCGTTTTGTTGGGAGGACCTGGATCAGGTAAAGGAACTCAGGCAAAGAAGTTGACTGAGAAACTTAGAATACCACAGATTTCCACTGGCGACATTTTTCGAGCAGCCCTTAAAGAACGAGGACTTTGGGTCAGGCAGAAGCTCTCGATAAAATCATGGCCTCTTTGAATAAAAGTATTGATCATGCTATTCTGGTCGATGTGCCTG
>JBFXII010000433.1:0-2829 GCA_050176095.1 Desulfomonilaceae bacterium | reverse complement strand
CACGTTTAGAGCTACGCGAATTGGAGCGGATACTGCGCTTTCGCAGATCATCAAAATGGTTGAAGACGCTCAGGGCTCAAAAGCCCAATACAAAGACTTGCTGACAAGATATCGTCCATTTTCGTTCCTGTAGTGATCTCAATTTCAGTTATCACATTCGTGATATGGTATTTTTTGGTTCCGGGAACAAGTTTTTCAATGGCGTTGCTTAATTTTGTTTCAGTATTGATCATAGCTTGTCCTTGCGCCATGGGATTGGCCACACCTACGGCCGTAATGGTCGGAACTGGAGCTGGAGCCGAAAATGGAATTCTGATAAAAGGCGGAGAAATTCTGGAAAAGGCTTACGAGCTCGACACTATTTTGTTCGACAAGACAGGCACTCTCACTAAGGGAAGTCCCCGTGTAATTAATGTCATACCGGTCGATGGGAATTCCCAGGAAGATGTCTTAAAAATAGCATCGTCCATCGAGTCGAGGTCGGAACATCCGTTGGCCAAGGCTATTCTCGATGAAGCACAAACCAGATCTGTGGAACCTTTTTCTGTAGACAGATTTGAGGCCTTTTCCGGATTAGGGGCCAAAGTCAGGATTGGAGACTTAGATATGGTTCTAGGCAACGCAGGTTTTGTTGAATCGTCAGGAATCAACATACTCGACCTGGAATCACAGTATCGTTCAGAAGCAGGCCAGGGGCGAACCTGCGTATTTGTTGCCAGAAATGGAAAGTTGTCAGGGCTTATCTCAATATCCGACACACCTCGAGACGAGGCTTCAGAAGCTGTAGCGGAGCTAAAGCGCATGGGGTTGAAGGTTGGTATGATAACAGGCGACAATAAGCAGACGGCTAAATCAACTGCCGCCCAGATTGGGATTGATTACGTTTTGTCTGAGGTATTGCCGGCAGATAAAGCGAATGAAATCAAGAGGCTCAAGCAAGAAGGAAGGGTGGTAGCAATGGTAGGAGATGGGATTAATGATGCCCCAGCCCTTAGCGCTGCAGACATAGGAATTGCAATTGGAGCCGGAGCCGACATCGCAATGGAGGCCTCTGACATCACGTTAATGAAGAGTGACGTTCGGTTAGTCGCATCTGCGATAAAACTATCTCAGAAAACCATGAGGGTTATAAAACAAAACCTTTTCTGGGCTTTTTTCTACAATGTGATCGGGATTCCTATCGCAGCGGGCATATTGTACCCGTCTTTTGGAATATTGCTCAACCCGGTCATCGCGGCTGCGGCCATGGCGCTGAGTTCAGTTTCGGTCATTACCAATTCACTTCGACTTAGACTGGCTCTTGCTAGGACTTAGAGTGTAAAAGAGTTCTGTCATGAATCAATAGTATGAACTTAGATATTTTGATCGCAGACGATCAACTGTTTCGAGGTCTGGCTCAAATGGGTTTGTTGGCGCTGTCGGAATGTCTTGAATCGTACGATCAGATTCGAACGGCGTAGCCTCCAGTTTCATATTGTAAGCTTTGACCATCAGTGGTTCAAGATTTACTGCATCAAGAATATTGTAAGCTAACAACGTATCCAGAGCTTTGTGATTGTGGTTGTTGACATAATCTTGCCAAAGCAGTATGGCAAAATAACCATCCAGGCCGTCAAGCTCCTCCCTGTCTATGCCAAGCTGTTTTTCGCATCCCTTTAAGCCACCTCTAAAACCAAGGCTATGAAGCACAAATCTCAGATCAATGTGGGCTTGATCCATCCTAATTCCAAGCAATCTGCGAATAACGGGTAAATCAAAACACTTGCCATTGTAGGTTACGATCAGTTCATACCGCTCAATATCTTGCGCAAATTGTTTGTGGTTGTGTCCTTTGATGTAATAATACAACTTGGACCCGTCATACATAGCTATGGTAGTGATTTCCTCCCTGGATCCATATTGACCGATTGTTTCAATATCGATGTAGGCAACACTGTGTCTGAAATTGGAGAAAATTCTCCAGTTTTCTGTGGACAAAAGCATGTCACAGAAAAAACGGGCATCATCCATCTCCAGTTTTTCAACAGACTCACTAACGCCCGCTATAATGGATTTTGTGACAAGAGGAGATAAAATGCCGTGTTTCATGCTCATGACATCGTCCCAAGACAAAATCCCCGCTGCCCACATTTTTTGTTCTGACTTCGGGCCTATTCCTTTGATGTGACAGAATGTATTCTCCAGCATGGCGCCAACTACCAGGAATTGTTAAAAATCAGGAAAGAGTCTTTTTATCTGAGAGGACTCCGACAAAAAATCTGAAAAAATAATTTATGGAATGCCGTGGTTCAAGTTCGGCGCTCTTCATCATATCCTTCAACTGTGAACAACTATATGTTTTTCCAATCCAATTACCTGTTGAAGTATCCTCTATGAGCCTCTGAAACCCCAGTGGCCCGTATACGTACGGAACTCCCACGAACACTGATCCACCGCCTTTAGTAACTCGTTCCATTTCACAAAGAGCATCCTCCGGGCAATCGAGGTGCTCTATCGTGCTACTATTCCACGAAATTTCAATGCATCCACTTTTAAAGGGCAAGTTTCTCAAATCAGCGACAACAAGACATAGATTCGGGTCTCTTTTTCTGGCCTGGAATAGGGCTTCATAATCAATATCGATTGCTACAGCCAATTCGACTCTTGGATCGGAAGAAAAGAGAGAAGAAGCATACGCAGGTCCCGAGCCCGCCTCCAGGACAGTCAAACATTTGCAGTCAGCCCGTGACGTTAAAAGATATGTTACAAGCTTTTTGTTGAGATTTCTCCGTAGCAAATCAAAGAATTCATATATGAGGCTACCCGGAGCCCCAAGTTGCCATGCCTTAT
>JBFXII010000432.1:0-2841 GCA_050176095.1 Desulfomonilaceae bacterium | reverse complement strand
CGGATATCCAAGATCATTGGCAATAGTTTCAGCCTCTTCAACACTAAAAGCCGGAGCGCTCTTGGGCATGTCAATTCCGAGCCTGTTCATAGTCTCCTTGAATGCTATTCTGTCCTCACCGCGCTCTATAGCGTCAGCCTGAACCCCAATGATTTTGACCCCGTATTTATCGAGAATCCCGGCTTTAGACAATTCTGATGATAAATTAAGACCCGACTGCCCTCCGAGGTTCGGGAGCAGAGCGTCAGGCCTTTCCTTTTCGATTATGCGTGCCATGGTCTTCAGATTTAAAGGTTCTATATAGGTAACATCAGACATGCCGGGATCCGTCATAATTGTGGCAGGATTAGAATTGACCAAAACAATCTTGTAACCGAGATTTCTCAAAGCCTTGCAAGCCTGAGTCCCTGAATAATCAAACTCGCAAGCCTGTCCGATAACTATTGGGCCGGATCCGATGATCATTACCTTGTTAATGTCTTTTAGTCGTGGCATGTCTTTCTTCCTTGTAGTTTGAATAAGATTATCGCAAATCATTTTATTCATACTAAATGCTTGAGGCGAGGACAATCATAAAATCTTAACAGAACGAGAGAGCGCTAACCAAATGATGACTAAAAAGATGTATGTCTGCTAGATATTGAGGAATGGTTGAAGTGAGCGGAATTTTTGAAAGTTCTTTTAAAAAAAACTGTCACTTGCCTGGAACATTTTTGGTTTTCTTGTAGAGCGTTGATTCATTACCGGCGATAAAAGGCCCATGAACTTTTTTGGCCCATTCTTCCGGCGCTATCTCCTCAATACTTACAGATACTGAATCTTCTGAACAAACAGCAATGGATACGACACTATTTGTAATTGCTTCGGCCAGACGCATTTTTTGCTCTTCTGTCCTACCAGGGAACATCTTTATGATTACGTGCGGCATACCAAAACCCTCCGTTAATTTGGCGAAAATCGATTCACGATTTCACAATGAATCTTTAGAACGGCAGACCAAAAGCGATATTAGTGTTAGCTCCCACGGTAAGGCTAGACCTGTTGAAGACAAAATCCACGTCGGCTGCTGTGGCTGTCTCGGGGGGACCCATAGCCCGCCTTTCAAGGTTCATGATGCACGATCCTCTGTATAGCTCCCAGTCCAGAAACAGACCGATACCCAACCATGATATTGGCCTGACACGCAATTCAAAAAAAGCATCGAGAAAATAACCACTTCTGATGTCCTAGCGCCCAACATGCGCAAAGGGCTCACATGGTTGTTGCACGTGTTGAAATGCTCCAGGGTAGCAATCATCGCTGGAAAACCAACCATTCTCACGTCAAGAACACTAGGGCCTACCCTTTGATTTAAACCAACCCCTACAAATGGCTGATAAACTCCTAATCCAAGACCGGATTCCATCTTGGAAATCGTGAAAGGATAAGTCGGGTTAGGATCACCAAAAGTTGTGGATAATGACTCCCAACAAAATCCGCCAATAAAATTAAAAGCGTCATCCACCCGGTATGAAATATCAGCTTGCAGCTTGAAGAAATTACTCTTGGCCCAGTTCCATGATCGGATGCCTGTCGGCATGTCAAGCCAAGTGATTTCCTGGTCCGCAGGAACATTGATTGAAAACAGGTAGTCCCCTTTAAATCTGGCAGAAAAATTATTCCAGATCAAATCAGGAAATTGAACGGACGCCAGAACACCTTTGAGATCATATACGAAATAAGATGACACACACGTTCCCGGTTTCACCAGGCCCGTGTAACCTGCAGCTATACTTCGTTCCGCTCCCATATAACCGATTCTGATCAACGTGCCTGTTCCGGCAGTAGCCTCATACCCTAATGAACCGCTCGTGTAGGAAGCTCCTATTATATCAGACTGAGCCCAAACGTTAGATATGATGGGGAATAACAGCAACATACTTGCCAGCAATAAATTACAAAGCAATCTGCAAAAAATTTTCATCATTTGGATCCCTGTCTAAGAAAGAATTCTGTTATAGAAAAAACGTCATTCCATCATTCTTCCATCTCGGTAATAAATCTGTTGCATTGCTCGCGAAACTCTGTAACCACTTCGACCAATGGTTTTCCTGTCCTCTTTGATTCAAGCCCGAGCATCTCCCAGAATTGTTCAAGAAGAGGATAAACATCTTTTGTAAACATGATGGTTAAAGTGCTACCACAAACGCAGTTCCGGTACTGCATCGTTCGCGGCAAATCTAGAACAGTTGTGTAATCTTCCAGTCCATGAGAGACAGGTTCGGTCTTGTGAATATACTCGGGGAAATTTTTGAACACCTCACCACAAGTTCCGCATCTCTTTGGAAAAATTCGAGAGTCAGACCCGATTTTGGCAAATAGCTCGATATAGTTTAGAAATTTTGGATTGTAGTTGGAACGGTTCCACTTCACGGATCAACTCTCCATTGTTGTTTTGCTGATTACCCACATAGGTTGAATAGCCGGGTTTAATGAAATCGAATCCACTACAAATTTATTCTGGTTCCCAGCAGATCCAGAAAATTTGCTGACCAGTCAGTACGCGCAGGCACAAGCCGACGCACTGAACAGATTTTCATCGACAGACGATATGCTCACAAAAAATTGCGGGTCTAAATTCCTAGAATATTACATTACTCAAATTGCTACAAAGAATTTTTATTGATGCAAACCGCAATATAAAGACACGACAATTTCAGTGCTTCTTCAATCATCTGTTTCGCTTTGAACTGAATAACTATGACGTGATATTATCATAAAAATAATTTCGCAATCATGATTTCCAGCGCCATTCGATTGGCGCAAGATTTCAATTAAACTTGGCGCCGGTCTTAACTTTAT
>JBFXII010000431.1:0-2864 GCA_050176095.1 Desulfomonilaceae bacterium | reverse complement strand
CAGGACTGTTGTCATCATGCAGAGCGACAGGTTTGATGGTCACAAGTTCATAGACATGACCGCTACGGAATTCCACCAAATGACAGGCAGGTGTGGAAGGAGAGGAATCGACAATGTCGGGTTCATTTTGATTGTCCCAGGCAAATATCTGGACATTGGCCTGGTTAGGGAATTATTACTTTCTAAACCAGAACCTTTAAGGTCTAGAATTAATATAAACTTTTCCATGACACTCAATCTCCTGCTATCCCATGACCCCGCTGCCGTCTCAGAGCTCTTGGAATTCTCGTTCGCCTCTTTCAGTGAGGGGCCGTCAAAGGCGAAAAAAATAACTGAAAAACTTGTTTCTGATTTTTCCAATCACATGGAAATATTAATAGAACTTGGGTACGTCGACGAAGCCGGTAAGCCGACGTACGACGGGAGTTGGGCTGCAAAACTACGGCTGGACCACCCACTATTAATTGCGGAATTAATACGATCCGGGGAATTTCGAAATGTTACCTATGTAGAGCTTGCTTGCCTCGTTGCTCCTTTCGTGGTGGATAAGGATAGGGAAATCCATATGAGTAAGGAGCTATGGGCCAGGACTAGGAATCTGTGGCGTTTGTTCAAGAAAATGGTAAATAGCCTTAAACCAGTGGTACGAATGATGTCATTGAGGGGATTTGAAGCCCCCACTGTAATGTTTTGGCCAGCAGCTACGGTTTTCCTGTGGTCTCAGGAAGTTGATTGGGAAGAAATCAATGCGCATGTGAGCGCAGATGAGGGTGATATTTCGATGATGCTTCTGAGAACCGCCGATCACCTCAGACAACTACTCGACCTGGAAAAGGAAGAGCCCATAATAGCCTCAAAGGCCCTTGAGGCTATCACCCAAATAATGAGACCGCCTCTAATCTAGCTACTTTCTCGCGTCAAACAGCCCGTACATATTTTTTCCCTTGTCCTATTTATTGTTAATTGTTGAGCTGATCGCCAAGCCGTTTCTTACAACGGTGACTGCCGGACCTAGACAGAAAAACTTTGACAATTCTGATTCTTTTTCCAGACGACTGAAGTAATCATTACTGAAAGCTACAAGTTTTTGCTCTGGCATTCCTGACTTAAAACCAATGTCGCGCCAGCTTCCATCCGACAACTTCAATAAACGATCACCGATTAGTCTATAATTGGGGGCCATTACCTCTTGAGGAACAAACGAATTGACAAGATTCCACATGATCTCAGGGAAACGCCTTCGAGACTCTGAGCCGGCAAAAGGGTTAACAAATCCGTAGGAATCGCAAAGTCTTGAGATACTATCGAAATTTTGTGAGTCGTACTTGTGCTGCTCAGCCTCCACCATTCTACCTAATTTTCGCATGGCCCAAAGTGTTTCTATCCATCTAGATTCATTTCGAAGATTCGCTTTAGTTAACGAAATCGAAGCTGATCGCGTTTTACCTCTGAATTTGACCTTGGCTATAATCCTCTCTGCAAACGATTGAGACTTATCATAGTTTCCGACAACACAAACAGTTTCATTCGCGCTGATTCCGGGAATGCTATCCGGATAAATCTCACCACGAAGCATGTCCTGATATTCTATGGAAATTTCGCTCAAATTAGGTGTTGACACTTGAGAAATTAATTTTCCAACTATTTCATCAACGGGATGATCTTCGGATAAATTAAACGAGGCCCCACCAATCTGGCTGGACAATTTGTCCATCATGAAAACGTTAGGCCTATCTCCATTGTTGACGATTAAAAATCGCGATCTGTACTTGTTCAATCGCTTAATAGTTTCTGCCATTGCATCGAAATTTGTCACCCCCACTGATGGCCGACCATCAGTGAACAGAATGATTACCCCGCCTCTTTTGCGCATATTAAATAATTCCAATGCAGACAGAATACCGTTCAACAAGTCCGACCCCCCAGAGGCTTGTAAATTGGTAACAAAAGATTTTGCCAATGTTTTGTGTTCCTTGGAAGCAACCACGAACCTTGGAGAGAATTTTTTGATGTTTGAATTAAATGATATTAAATTAAACTTGTCCGAGTCGGACAAACGGTCCAAAGAATTAATGACCAGGGATTTCACAAAGTCTAGATGGTCGGGTGATAGGCTACCCGACGAATCAATCAAAAAAACAACATCCAGATCCGATCTCTGAGATGGGACATTGGCCATTGATAGAGACGGTTCCAGCATCAAGAGAAAATAGTTTTTCGATTGTGCGCCATTCTCAACTAGCGCTTTTACATCGAAAGTAGCTCCGCCAAGAGTTGTTAATAATTCGAAATCCTGGAGCATTTTCTTGGCTCTGCTTCTAAAAGTGACCAGTCTTCGAAAAGGACCTTCTTGTATGGTGGTAATGCGATGAGAAGGGCTGAGTGAGGTTCTGAGACTTTGGCCCATTTTGAATTTGACCCTAACATTAATTTCATCTATCGGCCCAAGAGAATATCTCTCACCGATCAAGGAAACTTTCAGGGTCAGCAGATCACCAATCTTCGGTTGTTTCGAAACATAACGAACTCTAATGTTTTTTCTCTCGCGGGCCTCTAAGTAAATGGATTTGACTACTATGGATTCATGCCCCCAAATTGATAGCAAGTCGTGATCGGAATTCTCTTGACTCAACTTACGCACGAGAGTCTGAGTGGAAAGCTTATCCAGAAACTGATAGTCTTCAGACTTATCGTCGATAGAGACTTCTATTTCTGATTTAGCTCCCTCGTCTAGAATTGGTAAGATAAAAATTGATTGAAGTGGGAATTCGTTATCATTCTCAAATGTTTGACAGAAATTGAACTCCAAAGATTTGTCACTAACTATAACGGTACTGTCCGAAGATTTGATTGACAGTCTTGCA
>JBFXII010000430.1:0-2875 GCA_050176095.1 Desulfomonilaceae bacterium | reverse complement strand
TACCAATCAACGTTGACGGAGACAATTTTAGCTTATTATAATCGCCAGAATTCTCGCCGGCTTGTCGCCATAAGCCCTTACCAGGTGAACACTGGTCAAATCGTAATATATTGCGTCACCGGGTTTTAACACTGCCCTATGGTCGTCCACAAACGCCTCCATCTCTCCTTCAAGAATAAAAATGAATTCTTGTCCGTCATGACTGGATTTCTCATCATCATCCGAGGGATGAAGCGTCACTATGAAAGGTTCAATCGCGCGATCTTTTTTCCCAGGAGCTAGCGATTCATACTCATAGCCCCGCTTGGCCTCCTTTGAAGCTCCTAATCTTTTTACCGACTGTCTCTCATCCGCGCGAACAATTGTGAATGATTCAGTGCCTGTCGCGATAACATCCGACATCTTGAGGGACAATGCCTTGCTCAGTTTGATCAACTGACCTAGTGGTAACAGATATTCTCCAGCTTCCATTAGCTCCAGAGATTTTGCGTCCAGTCCACTTCTTTCCGCTAGCTCTTCAACTGTAAACCCTTTGGACTCCCTGATCTGTTTGAGTCTAAGGCCATGTGTCATAGACCGATCCTGAGCCGCTGCGGTCGTAACCTCGGCTATTGCGTTCGGATCAGTTAATAGATCATGTCCTTTATCATCTCCATACTCATCAATTGTCTCTCGGAATGCGTTATACGAACTCTTATTTTGATCCGATTCCATTGGTAATCCTCTCTATGTAAGAATTACTTGCAAATAATTACGTGGCTGTTCCCCGGAAGTTACATGGACCTTCCAGGAGCTCCGATATTGCGAGCAATCACTATCCTTTGGACCTCCGAAGTCCCTTCTCCAATGTCCAGAAGTTTCTGATTCCTGTAGTGTCTTTCAACCGCGTAATCCTTCATTAATCCGTAACCGCCGTGCATCTGAACAGCATGGTTGGCCGCCCTGTAATATGTTTCGGAGCAAACGAGCTTTGCCATTGCCCCGTATTTTGGTGTCAGCCTTTCGTTGTCCTTAAGCCAGCAGGCCTTGTAAAGCAGTAACCGAGCCATCTCTATTTCAGTGGCCATGTCGGCAAGCTTGAAAGCATTGGCCTGGAATGCTCCTATTGGTCTGCCAAACTGTTTTCTCTTTTTCGAATAATCCAACGCCAACTCAAAAGCGCCTTGGGCTCCACCCAACCCCATGGCTCCTATGGACAGTCTACCTCCATCAAGGGTCTTGAGCATCTGATGGAATCCTTCCCCGCGAGCTCCAAGAAGGTTGTCCTTGGGAACCCTGCAATCCTGGAATGTTAACTGCCCTGTGTTGGACGAACGCCAACACATTTTTCCATGCATGGTCTCCGTTGTGAAACCTTTCGTGCCATTCTCAACCAATATGCAACTAATCTCAGGTTTCTTCGGATCAGAGGTGTCGGTTATACATTGCACGACACAAACGGCGCTTATGTCTGTTGTTGAATTTGTAATGAAAATCTTGCTCCCATTGATAACCCATTCATTACCGTCTAGCACTGCTGTGGTTTGTGATGCGCCCGCGTCAGATCCAGCGTCAGGCTCCGTAAGACCGAAAGAAGCTAAAATCTTCCCCTTACATAAATCAGGCAACCATTTTCTCTTTTGTTCCTCAGTCCCAAAAGCATATATCGGGAATATGCCCAAGGAATTGCCAGCCGCGATCGTAGCCGCCTGAGAACCGTCGATCCTGGCTATTTCCTCCACCATAATGATGTAATTGAGGTAGCCAACGTCGCTACCTCCATATTCCTCCGAAACAAATGGGCCGAAAAAGTCCAGGTCCCCCATCTTCTGGGTCAGACTGTAGGAGAACTCTTCCTTGTCATCGAGTTCCTGAGCGATAGGAGCTATTTCCTTCTCAGCAAATTCACGGACGACCTTACGGGTAAGTTCTGCATCTTTGGGCAGATCAAAATTCAAGGACATACTTAACCCCCTTGAGGTAGAAATGGTGAATAAAATTCATACCGGAGAACCTGATATGGATCCTGACATTCCAGTAGCGCATTTGTGCTGACGGACTACTGTAAAGGAAAATCACTTCGCCTGAACACCGAAAATCATGTTCGGTAAACTTTTTCTATCCCAAAAATTTATATGTTTAATGACTCAAGTAGTGGAATGACAAAGCCTATGTGGACATGTTCAATTAACAAAGTTTACAGCCCGTTGTCAAGTCGAACTGTCTGTTTTTAATTTGAAACCTCATTTTGTTCATATGTCTGAACTTCAGGTTTTCTTTCGAGTTTGAAAATGAATGGTCATGCAAACTCTTCATTATTTATTTCAATGTTATGTCTAATTCTTATAATAGTATTGACTTAATAACTATAATATCTTTATAATAAAGGAAAATTATTTTTTAAAATACTTTAAACCGCCTTCTTCAACCTGACGCCTGAGGAGAAATAACGATGAGACTATTAAAATATGCTTTAGCCATAGTGATATTAGTTTCTCCGGTAATTCTAGGATGTGGTTCGGGAACCAAGTCCGGATCTGTCAATGAAGAGCCTCAAAAATTGATCTCTGAATTACGAGGAGAGCTCGATAAGGCGCGTTCGGAACTCGAGAACCAAACTGATCTTAACAAGAGCCTGGACGATCAGGTTCAGTTCCTCAAGGCAAGGCTAGATGAGATTGAGAAGGAATCATCAGATGATCATGCCGCGACTTCACATAGCTCTGAGTCCTCCGGAACATTCGACAGCCAGAGTAGGGTAGCCTTGATGGGCGCCAAAGCATTGGCCGAATTCAAAGCCGAGCAGCTCAGCTCTAAATTGGAAAAACTGACCCAGTTGGTTCAAACTAAAGAAACCGAGTTATCCAAAATTCTAGAAAAATCAGAATCTTTGACA
>JBFXII010000429.1:0-2897 GCA_050176095.1 Desulfomonilaceae bacterium | reverse complement strand
CCCACACACACCGAATAAAGGTTCCTCCAACAGCTATGTAGGTTGTAGGACTATTCAATGCAATTTTCTTGGCAATTAGGATTAAGTCAGGAAAAAAAGAGGGCATGAAACTAAACATTGAACTCTGCGACGCAATTGAAAGTGATTAGTTCGCCGTCGCATATTAGCCCGATGCTGGGCAGAGTCATCTGACAAACACAGTACCACTGGGGACTACGCATTTTTTCTTCGAAAATGTCCACACCATTAGCTCTGGAGTTCTCCCCACGAATTGCTCTTTTTAGATATTCATTCTGGATAATTCAAAAATATTCAGGAGCCTTACCTCCAAGGCGTCTATTTGTTCTAGGGATTCAGTTGCTAAACCTAAAAATACTCAGAGCGTGAATGTCTAACAGAAATCTGAGACGCCCCTCTTTCTAAAAACATATTGGACATACACCTAGAGGAGCCTTCTCAAGATGATTTGTTAGAAGATTACGACTGGGATGTAACTACTTTAAGATGTTTTCCAGACAAGCTAATGTTCACAGGAGTTTCTCCGAAATAATCGCCATCAACTTCTACAGGGCTAGGTGAGACAGAATCTATTCTGACGTTTTTGGCCATGTACGTACAAATATTTTCAGAACAAGCCTTGAGCCCAATTATTCCAATCAGGGCGTATCTGACCAAATCAAAAGCAGACCCTTTTGGAAACACACATATTTCAAATTCGCCTGAGGTTAATTGGGCTCTGTTTGAAAATCGGAATATTCCCGCATATCTTGTGGCTTTCTGCACAATAACCAGCTTACCTAAGATTTCTTGATTGAAGTCTAGGGTTACCTTGAGGTCTAAGGGATCGTATATCCTCAAAGCTCTGACAATTGGGTTAATATATCCTCTAAAACCAAGCCGTTTAGGACGGTTTGCCTTAATATGTCTAGTGACTAAGGCATCAAAACCCGAGGAGACCAGCATCAGGAATTTTCTTTCATTTACTAATCCAATGTCGATGTTACGAACTTGACCGTTTTCCATTAGCCTTGTAAGCTTCGTCACACCTCTGGGTAACGACAATTCTCTGGCCAAAATGTTAGCTGTTCCCGTTGGAAGAACCAGGATTGGAGGTAATCGGTCAGAGTCGGCTGCGTTTAAGACTTTGTTGATTGTCCCATCGCCCCCTGCTATGAGGAGGCGATCATATTCGGGACTTATTTGAGAGGCTATTTGAGAGGCTTCGTGCGGCTCAGTCGTGAATCTTACCTCAACTGTGTGGCCCCTTTTTGTGACGTGTGCAACGAACTGTTTGACTATTGCCGAAGTCCTTTCACGACCAGAAACGGGATTGGCGATCACCAACACACGCATCGTCAAAGGTTGTTTCTGTGGTGGCGTTCCAAGAACTCATTCCAACGCCGGTCAACAAATTCTTGCAAAGAATTAATCTGGTCCTGATTGATCTTTTTGAAACGGGTCTGCCCTTTAATGTATTCAGAAACAGGTTTTTTCTTACCCTTTTCTGCCAAACTGAGAGAACGAGATGTCAATTTGAATACACCATCCTTAATCTCGAACAATACGTGAATTCCAGAATCTACAGCAAGTTTTCCCATTTTTATGAGATCTTTGTTAGGAAATCCCCAACCTGGAGGGCATGGGGCATGAACCTCCATATATCTAGGACCATACGTTTCTTTGGCTGTCTTCACCTTGTCATAGAGATCCAGCGGGAAGGCCGGAGACGCTGTGGCAATGTATGGGATTCGATGAGCCTCTACAATTCCAATCATATCTTTCTTGTGCTGTAACTTCGCCAATACGGGTGTAGTCGAGGTTATGGCTCCAGCTGGACTAGCGCTTGATCTCTGGGTGCCCGTGTTCATGTAGCCCTCGTTGTCATAGCAAATATAAAGAAAATTAGCTCCACGCTCGAAAGCCCCTGATAGCGCCTGTATGCCTATGTCATAGGTTCCACCATCTCCAGCAAATGCGAGAACCGTATAGTCGTCATGGCCAAGAGCCTTTAGCCCTGCCGCTATACCTGAAGCTGCAGCGCCTGTAGCTCCAAATGGATTATTGATACAAATAACCTTGACCGGGGTTATAGGATATACACCGTGAAGAACTGTCATACAACTGGCCGGTACGGCCACGATAGTCTTACCAGGATCTAGGGCTTTTAGCGCATGTCGGTAAGTCAACATAAGACCGCAGGCTGCACATGAACGAGTTCCAGGCAAAATAAATTCTTCTTTAGGTAATAACTTGGCTGCCGATGTCGCCATAATAATTCTCCATTAAAACTGAAAATCAATCAACAAAATGCCTAATCAAAAACTCCAGAAATCATCATACTAGGCCTTTATATCGACCCAGCCATGTTCAATCTTGCCCGTAATTGCCTTATATGTTTCATTGGCTAATGTTTCAGGCAAAACATCTCGTCCGCCCAAGCCTACAACATACGAACAGAACTTGGGGTGATTGACTGAGTCATAAAGGCCAGCCTTTAAGTCCATCGCTAGGGCCCCTTCATACCCGTAACTGACATCCTTCTCAAACACAGTCACCGTCTCGACGCCATTGAGGTTCTTTACAATGTGATTCTTGGGAAACGGTCTATATGACCTCAACCCGATTACCCCAGCCCGCAATCCCTTTTGTCGAAGCAAGTCCGCAGCTAATGTGCACTCAGATGCCAAGGACCCAAAACTTACAATTGCATGAGTAGCGTCTGACATTTTGTAATTCCAACAAACTCCACCAGAGGACCTTCCGAAAAGTTGTTCAAATTCCTGATCAGCCTCATTTATAAGGTCGATAGCTTTGATGAGGTCATTTTGCAAACGATATCTCATATCCATGTAGCCGGGAGCCATTTTTCCATCAATTCCTGGTCTAGGATCGCTGAG
>JBFXII010000428.1:0-2902 GCA_050176095.1 Desulfomonilaceae bacterium | reverse complement strand
TTGATAATCACCGATTTTCACGCAACTATTGATAGAGCCTCCCCGCACCGCCATTCCATGGGTTTCTGCTGAAATTACATTGAGCCCCTTTGATGTCGATATGTCACCGATCAACCGGGTCAAGAAAACTACTCCCTGACCACCACGCCCACATAAAACTATCTGACTCATATTTAAAGAACCTTTTTGACTATGGCCCCGCAAGGGCAAACATTTACACAAAAACCGCATCCTGAGCAGGTGTCCGGATCAATGACGACCTTCTTCGATTCTTTGACAAACGATATTGCCGGGCATTCGAGATCCTTGATGCATGTCATGCATCGTTCGCAATTTTCCAACACTTCGTATCGATCCGTGGAAAGGACAATTCCTTTGGCCCTAATGCAAGGTCTTCGAGTAATTATCACCGAAACTCCAAGTGATTTTTCCACGGAATAATCGTAAGAGCGTTCGAAAGAACCTTTCAATGAATCGTAATCATAGGGATCAACAACCTCAATGAAACCAACTCCGCATGCTCTGATAAGATTCTCTATGTCCACAGGATTAGCTGCTGATCCATCAACCAGATTTATTGACGCTGGCGTAGGCTGCCCACCAGTCATCGCTGTTAGGCTGTTATCCATGAGAATGAGCGTAAAGGAAGTCTTTGTATGAACGGCATTTATTAGAGCCGGTATGCCAGCATGGAAAAACGTCGAATCACCAATTGTCGCCACGACCGCGGGAGATTCATTGCCATCAGGCGCATGAGTCAGTCCGGAAGCCATGCCGATTGAAGCGCCCATACAAAGGCAAGTGTCTACAGCCCCCATGTTTATTCCGAGAGTATAGCAGCCTATATCACCCGGATATATCCCCTTATCAAACACCTTTCGTAACATGAAGAAAGAAGACCGGTGCGGACAACCCGCGCACAAGGATGGCCTGCGAGCATTTATCTGAACTTCTGGGCGAACCCTGATCGGCTCTCCCATTGCCTGAAGAATGAGATCCTCTACAACTTCCGGAGTCAGTTCACCCTGAGACGGAGCAAGTCCCGATAGCCGCCCATCAAGTTTCCGCCTATCATCAACCTGCAATTCTATGACAGGATATGTCTCTTCAATTACCAACGTCCTCTCATGCTTATCGACGATTTCTTGCAGCTCTACCCTATTTGCCGGAAAAGGCATACTGAGCTTGAAAACCTTCAAATCTCTGAACTGGTCCTCTTCTCTAACTATGTCCAAAACATGCGAGGCCACTGAACCGCTCGTGATTATGGCAAGTTTGTTTGACTTTCCTTCATGGACGAGCTGGGGGGAGCAGTCGGGTTCTTCAACGCTCATCTTTTGAAGTTTCTTGTTCAATTCGCCATGTAATGCCAACCGGAACTTGGGAATTGCGGCCCAACGAGTCCAATTCTTCTTGAAGGGACCTAGATCGGCAATTAGATTCGGCTCACTCAAGGTAACGTTTTGCCTGGAGTGACAAACGCGGAGACATGGTCTAAGCATTACAGGGATTTCGTATCGTTCGGAAATCTCGTACGCTCTTTTTATCATTTCAAGCGCTTCGACAGGGGTGCTTGGGTCAAAAGCCGGGGCCTTGGCTAACCAAGCAAAAAACCTAGAGTCCTGTTCGGTCTGACTGGAATGAGGACCAGGGTCATCGGCTACAATTAATACCATGCCTCCTCTAACACCCAGATAGGTCGCGCTGAGATAAGCGTCAGAAGCTACATTTAGCCCCACCATTTTCATAGTTACTGCCGATCTGGCTCCAGCCAGACTAGCGCCATACGCTACTTCAAAAGCCACTTTCTCGTTTATAGACCATTCAAGGTAGGCACGATGACCGAGTTCCTTCTTCCATTTTGTCAATGATTCCATAATTTCGGAAGAAGGCGTTCCAGGATATCCCGTGGCCACCGAACAGCCAGCCTCAATAAGTCCGCGAGCAATGGCTTCATTACCCATCAAAAATCTGCTGTTTGGTTTGCTGGTTGTATTCATGACAATTTTTTATCTCAGAGGTCAATTTCTGTCAACAAACCGTGGAAATCAAAATATCGAGTTTGTGGCAAACAAATAATCAAGAGTGAACTTTTCGAAGATTGTGGATGTAATACTATCAATAACTGAATTTTTTCGTATTTTTAAACAATTGTTAGTTTGACAAAACCTTTTGCTGGACGGATAATGTTGACACAAAGCCGACAGCCTCAAACTTTAACCCAGGATGAAGACGATGAAGGCATGGAGAAAGTTCTTGCTAGTTGTGGTGACCGTAATTTCTTTCGGTTTACCAGCCACAGCGCACAGTATAGTCTTTGTAGTCTGCCGAAAATTTGTCCCTGAAAAAGGTTGTTACAAGTGTTCCAGCTACTTTTCAGTTCAAAACGAGGCTGAGGCTCAGAGAAGATGTGCTCGGATGGGCTATGACGAACCGAATTATTTTGGTTCCGTTCAGGCGGTGTTTCGTTGGATGTTGCCTAACTGCGATTGTGGAGACGACGAAGAATAAAAAACAGTTCTTCAGACAACATTCTGAATTTTGACTACAAATAATTTGGTTGTGGGGAGACCTAGACCTAGTTATCTGGATCTTTAATTGATAGCTTGATTATGCCAAACGGGATCTTTTTACAGCCTCTTGATAATTGCTAAACTTAATTCTCATAAATGCGTTGAACCAACGCTCGTAGTTAAGTTTGCCAGAATGAGGTTTCACCGTATGATCCGTGTCTGGATTGCACAGACGTTTAGGTTCACCCTCACTGACCATTTTTTTTGTCGAGCAAGCCAGTCTTGCTGGAATCATGTACATCCATTGGCTGGAATAGATTCGCATGGTCCGATGCTTGATGGCGACTTCCTGAATGGTCAAGGGCAGATATTGCGCAATTCCGTCTCCA
>JBFXII010000427.1:0-2904 GCA_050176095.1 Desulfomonilaceae bacterium | reverse complement strand
TCTTGCCCTGGCTGCAGGAGCCATTGTATTGATGCTTGAACCATTGAATATGATATCCCCGCGGATAGTTATTCTCTCCCCACCGGCCATTTCTTCTTTTTTCCGAATGTCTAGCATTATGCCGGACAGGGTGTACATCAATGTGGACTTTCCAGCGCTGTTGGCCCCGAAAACTCCAACAATCTGATTCTCTTTGCATGCGAGGCTGACATTGTTCAGAGCCAACATGTTTTCGTAAAAAACCATTAGGCCTTTGGCTTCAAACATATTCAAGCACCTCCTCCTCCGAACCGAAGTATGCCTCTTTGACCTCTCTGAGTTCCATTACTTCGCTGGAGACTCCCTCAGCTATTTTGCATCCGAAGTTAAGCACTATTACCCGATTAGACAGCCGGAAGAGCTCTCTCAAACGGTGTTCAACCATTATGAGTGATATTCCTTCCATCTGAAGTTTTTCGATCAGTGGGAGCATGCTTGCCATTTCGCTCATGCTCAAACCGGAAAAAACTTCGTCGCAGATGATCAATTCGGGTCTTAGGGCAAGGCACCGGGCAAGTTCAAGCCTTTTGAGATAGCCTGTGGGTAGTGAAGAGGCCATCTTGTATGGGACGTACGAATCTCGTTCAAACCCAATTTCTTCAAGGATATCCAAGGCCACCGTATCCCGGCTACCCATTTTTCCACCACCTCGCCATCCTCCGGTTCTTTTAGCCCGGGGGGAAAAAAGAGGAATGATCAGGTTCTTGAAGGCAGGAAGAGAATAGTAAGGTCTCATTACTTGAAATGTTCGAGTAAGGCCTTTATCTGCTATCTTGTGAGGATCCCAACCGGTAATGTCGTGACCATTGAAAATTACTTTCCCGCGATCAGGTTTCACGAAACCGGAAATGGAGTTTACGAGAGTGGTCTTACCTGATCCATTAGGGCCAATTATGCCCACAATGTCGCCCCGGTTTACTTCAAGGCTTACCATAGAAAGGGCTGCCACTCCTCCGAAAGTCTTACTGATGTTGTCCACAGTCAATAGAGGTTGATCACTCATGGTTTATATATCCTGAAAATACCGAGCATTTTGATGTTGTCAGGTATGAGTTCTCCACAAAATCGGTTGACGCCACAGAGAAAATTTAAATAGAAACCCACCGTTCGAATTGCTCATACTTTCTTGAAGCGTAAACCATTATTCCCTCACTCTTATAAACAATGAACAGGGTGAGAACAATGGCATAAACCGCGATCCTCAGTGTTCCAAAATCTCTGAGCAATTCAGAAACCGGAACCAATATGAGGCAACCTATTACAGGTCCAATCAAGGTGCCGCCTCCACCTATTACTGTTGCGGCAATGGGAATTATGGAGAAATCCAGAGCAAACTGGGACAATCCCGCCCACATATAAATGTGAGACAATACCGCTCCACCGAAACAACCAAGCGAAGAGGCAATAAAGATTCCTAACGCTTTATATTTAGTAATATTTATACCTGAGGCCTTGACTGCTTGATCGTTATCTTTAACACCCGAGAAAACAAGACCAACATCCTCAGTAATCATTCGACGTAAAAAGAAAACAGCGGCGAGAACTGCTATTATTAACAAATATTGTTCGATCCATGTGCTTGAAAACCCATCGACCCCCACAATTCCGTCAGTTCCACCAAAAATATCAAGAGCTTCAATGACACGGGCAGCTAGCAGGGGGAACATCAAGCTTACAATAGCAAAGTAAACACCTCGCAACGGCAGGCATGGCAGGAAGACGAGGGTACAAATTGCAGCTCCTAAAATAGTAGCCACTGGAACCGTCACGAATATTGGAATGTTGAACTTCATGTTAAGTAAGGCAGCGACGTAGGCGCCAACACCTATGTAAAAACCGCCTCCCAGTGAGACAAGACCTACATAATTTGCTAAAAAGTCAAAACTAATAGCGAGCAGGCTATATATGCAGATGATTGAGAGGACCTTTTGCCAATAAGGGACAGGCAGGAGTAATATGGGAGCAGCCAACAAACCTACTATGAATAGCAGGCGAGGCGCCACGAGGTAGCTAATTTCCAGCCATGAGGAAATCGCGTAGACCCCATCTGATCTAACTTTTATACCCCTATCTATTCTTTCCTTGCGACGATCTCTTTGATCCACGGCCATCGTTATACCCTCTCTTCCAATTCTTTCTGACGACCGAAAAGACCACTAGGCCGCAGCACCAATGTGATAATAATGGCGATTAACGCCACAACGATTTGGAAATGGGCTCCAAGATACACGACGGTAAGTATTTGAGCGAAGCCTATTAAAAAGGCGGCAAGAACTGCTCCTGTCCAGCTTCCCAGGCCACCAACAATGCACACAGCCACAGCCATAATGAGCACGTTGTATCCTGCTTCGACAACTATGTTTCCGAGTGGAAACAAGGTAACAGCAGCCACACCCGCAAGACCAGAGCCAAGAGCCATTGCGACAACCGCCATTTTATCAGAGTCGATTCCCAGTGTGAGCGCCGCACGCTCATCTTGGGCCATTCCTTTAAGGGCTAGCCCCAGTCGGGTTCTAGACACAAACACCCAAAGGCCGATCATCATGAAGGCTCCTACAAATACGACCAGAATTCTTTGGAAGTCCACAGAGACACCCAATATTTCCACACTGCCTTCGATGAATGGAGGTAATGTGAAGGTAGATCCCTTAAGTCCACCCCATCGTAAGCCTTCAAGTATTGCTAGCCCGATTGCGTATGAGGCTATAATTTCGGAAATAGGCATTCCTCTAACTCTTATCAGCACAAACTGATACATTGCCGCGCCAATGAGACATGTCACTATCAGCGCCGCCAGTATAGAAACACCGTAATTAAGGCCCAAACGATTCATGAATATCCACGTTAAATAGCCTGCGACAACAT
>JBFXII010000426.1:0-2933 GCA_050176095.1 Desulfomonilaceae bacterium | reverse complement strand
AGAATGGAGCAGATATCGATCTGGAATCAGCCCTAAAAATTGCTCTCAAGAAACTCATTGCTTGAAACATAAACTAACTCAATAGATCTGAGGAAAATCTTTTCCATCCTTTCAGGGGATGTTTTTGAGAAGATATAGAATTCCAAATCGGCAGAAAAAGTTATTTTAGCATTGAGTATGCCTAACCAATTTTGCGACTGAAATTTCCAAAGGGGACGACAAATGAATTTTGTAGTGATCGGTGGCGATGCGGCAGGGATGAGCGCCGCATCCAAGGCTAGAAGAAATAAACCTGATATGAACATCACGGTTCTCGAACAAACGCAAGATGTTTCATATTCGGCCTGCGGGATGCCTTACAATATTGCTGTTCCTGACAGGTTAATTGACGATCTCGTTGTCCGTAAAGCTGAGGTATTCCGATCCAAACAAGGTATTGATTTAAGGTTAGTTAGAAGAGCCATCTCCATCGACACAAGGTCCAGAAAAGTCATTCATGTTGGCCTGGATGGAGTGTCTGAGGAACTTTCTTACGACAAGCTTTTAATAGCCACCGGCGCCAGACCCATTAAACCCCAAATTCCAGGAATTGACCTCCCGGGAGTTTTGACCCTGAAGTCTCTTCAAGACGGTAGAGCTATTAAAGAGTATATCGATCATAAAAATGTAAAACACGCTGTGATTATTGGAATGGGTTACATAGGGCTTGAAATGGCTGAGTCGCTCCACGAAAGAGGAATCAAGGTGGAAATGATCAAGCCTTCGAAGAGATTTATCCCTTATTTGCCAAAAGAAATGGCTGAGGTCGTAAAGGAAGAATTAATACAAAAAAATGTGGATTTGCGCTTCGGTTACGAACTTATATCAGTGGAGCAAACAGCCAAAGGACTTACCCTTCATACAAGTCAAGGTGATCTGAATACGGATATGGCCCTTCTGAGTATTGGAGTCACTCCCAATTCTGAGATCGCCCATGAGGCCGGTATTAACCTCGGCCCAAAGTCGTCCATAGCTGTTGACAAATGGCTCAGAACTTCGGATTCAGATGTCTTTGCCGCCGGAGATTGCGCTGACGCATTCCATGTAGTTACCGGTAAGAGGGTCTGGATTCCTTTGGCTCTCAGGGCAAACAGGGCAGGATGGGCTGTAGCTGACAACCTGGAGAGTCCAAGCGCAGAATTACCAGGAGTAGTTGGTAGCGCTGTGTTCAAGGTCCTAGACATGCAGGTTGCGAGAACGGGACTTTCCCTGGATGAGGCCTCCAAGGAAGGTTTCGAAGCGGTTGATGTAGTAATCAAGAGCCGGTCCCGAGCTCACTCTCATCCCGGGAATGAAACCATCTATGTCCAGCTCGTCGCAGACACTAAAACCGCTAGGTTACTCGGTTGCTCAATGGTAGGTCGTGAAGGATGCGCTCATAGGATCAACTCTGTCGCTGTTGCATTACATTCGGGAATGAAAGTGGATGAATTCTTCCAGTGCGATATGGCTTATGCTCCACCGTTCTCACCTGTCTGGGATCCATTGTTGACTGCGGCCAACCAGTTGTTGAAAAAATTGTAATTACATCATTTTGTCTTAGTTTTTTTGATTGAGCATGCTCTCGAAGAAAAATATTTCTGGAACATCGGATCACGCTGATTTAGTCGCCTAAATTTGTTGGAATTTTAAGATAGCGCGATGCGCGCTGCGTTTTTCGTGGAACCACAAATATCATCAATAATGGCTCTGGTAGTATATGGTGTCATTAATAGGTCCTCTGTGTAGTTATTATGGCATGAAATTCTGATATGTGTAATTAGTCCAATATTGTTAGTAGGTTATGTAAAGTTTTGTTTGACAGTGATTGAGTTAGGGACTAATCTGACTGCTAGGTTATATCAAATTAATGGAGGATCCTATGACAATCAGAAAAGTGGCCAAGGTTACAAAAGGTATGTGCAAGTGCAAGAGCTCTTGCTAATCTAAGGCCGGCTATAATTCATCCGGCCTTTGTGGGAATTTCATATGATTGATTTAAAGCCGGATGAATGGATTTGCCGAGCGACCTGTTCCTACTACAAACCAAACCGAATAGAACAAGAGAGATGCCGGGGATACACCTTGGCGTCGATCATCACAAAATTGAAGCCGCTGAGTGCAGATGAATTTGCCTCAGGGGCTTTTGATTCTTCATATCTAGAATCATTTCTTCGATTCAACGTCTGCCGATCATGCCCCTTTTACATTGACGGCTGTGATTTTACATCCGGTAACCCACCAGAGAATTGCTGTCCATGCGGTGGTTTAATTGTCTTGTCTAAGTCTCTAAAAGATGGTCGATTGGACATGCAGGATGTGCGCCTTGCCAATCTTGGAGATTTGGGTTCAAAAGCAATTTTGGCTCTCAGTAGAACAGCTGCCCTTAAACAGTTGGAAAATCCACACGTTTACGAACTTTTAAATGATGAGCTTTATGAAGTCAACGACGACGGTTTCGACTTTCTCAAGAATTGCAACGGGACCAAGACCATAGAACAGCTATCTCCTGAAAAAGAATTCATCGAATTCTGTGTCTCTGAAGGATTGGTAGATGTTTTGAAAGAGATCTCTCCGAGAGATTTCATTTGGGGTAAGTCTCCGAATCCGTCTCTCAGATATCTGGAATGGCTGGTCACTCTCAGATGTAACCTTAAATGTTCTCACTGCTATTTAGGGGATCAGAAGCATGTAGACTTCCCCGAGGAGCTAATTTCAATCACTTTGGATGAGTTTAGCTTGATGCAAGGACTGAGGGTCTTGGTAAGTGGCGGCGAACCCACACTTTACTCACATTTCGGAGTTTTAAACGAGCTCATACCTAATTACCCCATCAGGTTTGTACTACTGAGCAATGGTATTCTCCTTGAAGACAGACTGGTTCAATCACTAAACTTTCATGAAGTTCAAGTAAG
>JBFXII010000425.1:0-2948 GCA_050176095.1 Desulfomonilaceae bacterium | reverse complement strand
AACTGAAGACCACTGGGTTGGCGTGAAAGGGCCTGATGGGGAGCTGGGCTTGGGCTCCTATACCGTTATCGCCAATCAAGCAGGCGAACGAGTTCAGGTTGTTGCTAACGATGCTTCAGGTCGGGGCGGCAACCTTACCTTGATAGAAAGAGATTTAGAAAATGCTTTCGGAAGTCGGGCTGCGGAAGACCCGCAAGCCTTCTTAGCCAGCATACCAACGAAGATGGGAAGCCAGCTTACAGGATATATCGCCCAAATCATCTCATCTGAAGAGAGTCTTGAGAGCATAAAAGCTTGGGTTGAAATTGAAAATGAGCTTCCTGTCCTAAAAATAATGAGGACAATTCGATACGATAAACCGTTGGATTTTGATGAATATCCTCAGCCATATATTGGCTTCAATTTCCTTGACAGCCTTTCTCTTGAAAACGGAAGTTTTCTCGATAGAAAGAGTGATATGGTCTATGAATCTGGTGATTCTGTGATTTTCTTTATGCAGATTACCGAAACGGTCGAAATCATAGACAACATGCCTCGGGATGTTCGCGATCAACACCTTACTGACGTTGAGCGTGTGGAAGCTTTGCGATTAGAAAAGCTGGAAGCTCTGGTTCAACCAAACGCCAGCCTCGATGTTTATTACAACTACGTCGGACAGTCAGCGGCTTATGCTAGCTCCACCAATTCGGTTGCCAACGACACACAAATGTTTTGTAATGGAATTAGTCAGATAGTTCCTCCTATAGTGATCAATACACTTGGTGGAACATGGATGGGTTGTACCCAGAAGTGCCGTGATGCATATGGACAAGACACCACAATGTATACTCGGACAGTGCCTGGCTGGGCGGACACCCTTGCCTATTACAACAAGTCTGTCCCCAATAATTGGAGACCTTGTCCTTCGGGCAGCACTAGTATCCAGGTAACACAGACAACTCACGATTTCTTTAATCCTGGATCTTCTCAGTGGAGACCCTACACTGATTACTTCGGCTATTAGAGCTAAACATTTTTGCACTGTCCGGTCCTTTGTACACAATTGAAGGGGAGGACAGCCTCCCCTTCAATTCTAAGGAGATCGTATGAGAATAATTAAAGCATTCCTAATTTTATTAATTATGATCATGGTTCTTAGCGCATGCCAAAATGAAATGCCAGAAACTGCTTCAGGTAACAATTCTGCCAGACCAACCTACATCTTAGGTGAGCCACGCGAAACCTCGGAGCCTGCGACAATCCAAGCCGAAATTGATTTGCGGGCGGCAATGGCAAAAATGAATAGTTTAAAGTCACTCAACACTGATTTTCTGACAACCTCCGGCTGGTTGCACAATGTTACAAAGATAATAGATGTCTACCACCAATATTATCTTGATAACCCAAAAGATCCGTCTGTTGATGTCGATGGTGAATTCTATTCAAACGCTGTTTATTCTCCTCCATCTCAGATAAAAGAATCCTGGATCGAATTGGATGGGCATGGGTATGTTACTGGAAATAGAATCTCACTCGTTTATGATCGTGACCTCACACCGCTTTCTGCATTTGGAGAGAATTTCGATGAGACAACTGTTTCAATTGAAGCGATCATAAACCCTGATAGAAGCATCAAAGAACTAATTTTAGACTCTGACCAGACCTTTCAATCAGCCGACCGCTCAGTGGCACGTCTGGATGATTGCTACAGAAAAGTTGCTGACCACTTTAAGGAATATGGACTATTCAAGGTTGACCACGAAGAAATTATATTGGAAGGACAAAATATCCTTCGGATTCGGGTCGAAAATCGAACTGCCATGACACTGGATCTTAGCTATTTTCCGGAGCCCATCATCGGTTTTGTTCATACCTATGAATTCAGTGAAGACACCGGTCATTGCAGCTTGTATTTACAAGAAGCTGTCGCAGAGTCTGGAGCGTATTTCCTTGCTTATGAAGAAAGATTGTCGGAGTATGACGTTTTTCAAGCATTGCCTTCGGAAATGGAAGACTTTTATTTCGAATTGATTAACGCCAGTCAAGGAAAAAAGCAGTAAAACTGGCTGTTTCGAAACCATTATAATAGCCCTATGCGTAAAAAAGGTTCTCTAATTCGCTGGGCTGCGCTTGGTCTAATCGTTATGGCAAGCTTTTTGACGATTCTTCAACTTACCCGATATGCTCAAATACGAGCAACTTTTCCAACAGGAATGACCATTGCCGGTATCCCCATCGCAGGTCTTGAGTTTGAGGCAGCCTCACAGCGCCTGGTCCAGGTTTATATGTCACCAATTGAATTGCGCTACCGTAATGCGCATATTCAGATTCGCCCGGCCACGCTAGGGTTTGAACTACAGATCAACAATATGCTGGCAGCAGCAGATAAACAGCGGACAGAGGAACCTTTCTGGTCGGGTTTCTGGAACTATTTATGGAACCGCCCCATGACCACCACAGCCATCCCGCTTCAGGCCCGCTACGACGAAGAGCGCATCCGCGCGTACCTGGAAAACGAAATCAGCATTCGATACGATATCCCGGCTACCCCGCCCATGCCCATCCCGGGTGAAAGTGGTTTCTACCCTGGCAAGACAGGTACGGCCATGGATTATGACATCTCTGTCCAACGTATCCTGGACGTGCTCTCCTCGAGCAGCAACCGCAACGTTAATCTAGAGGTAATAGAGACCCGCCCCAAAAAGCCTTCCTTTGGCATTCTTGAGATCATGCTCAAGGATATTATTGAGGAAGCTACTTTCGATGGCATCGTCGAATTCTATTTCAAAGACTTGCAAAATGGGCTCGTGATCCACTTTACCCATAGCCGCATCGGCGAACAAGAGCTGCCTACCGATATCGCTTTTTCATCCTGGAGCACGATCAAAATCCCCGCCTTAATCACGCTTTTCAAGAACCTGGAAGCTCCTTATGACCCTGCAATTTTGACAGAAATCGAGGATATGGTC
>JBFXII010000424.1:0-2948 GCA_050176095.1 Desulfomonilaceae bacterium | reverse complement strand
GAGCCGCTATAGGGCTTTTGATAGGTTTTGGCTATCCATTAGGTTTTCAAAGGATCTCTCTGGGTTTTATACGTCTGTTTTTTAAATATACCGCGGTTTTGGCTTTGGGCCTAACGTGGGTCAACAATCCTCTTACTGTTGGCCCTATGTATTACGCGCACTATTTGATCGGATCTACATTGCTAGGCTCGTCTCAACACCTCAATATGGATGCCTTCTTTGAGCTAATGACCCCACTATTTCAAGCTGAAACTTTTCGCGAATCATTTGAAGGACTAACAAAAATTGGTTCGGAAATACTAATTCGATGGTCGCTGGGAGCATCATTGACCGGTCTGGCATTCGGGGCTCTCGGTTACATAATAACTTACTTTGTGCAATCTAAAAGACAGAAGAAAAAGAAACTAGACCATCAGTCTACATGTAACAATTAGAAGATCTGACAATCATTTATCTGTGCCGACCAACCCCTGTCCTGGCGCAATGCTCGTATATAAGGCATTTGGAACAAAAGGGAGATACAGGTTTACAGATGTTCTGTCCATAGGTCACTAATAAGTCATTATATTCCACCCAGTACTTCTTGGGGAGCTTTGCCCTTAACGCCATCTCGGTTTGGTCCGGCGTTTTCGTTTGCACGTATCCTAACCTGTTACTTATTCTATGAACATGAATGTCTACACATAAACCAAGTTTTCCATGCCCCAACGTAACAACGAGATTTGCAGTCTTTCGACCAACACCCTTAAGTTTTAGCAACTCGTCGATTTCATCCGGGACCTGACCACCATAGTTTGAGATTATTTCTGATGAGATGTGTTTCAGTGTCTTGGCTTTAGTCTTGTAAAAACCTACCGGGTAAATTAGCTCCTGAATCTGCTCTTCTGTTAGGGCAAGCAGGTCTGAAGGATCACTTATCCTTGAAAAAAGTTTTTTTGAAGCTCTTCGGGTCGTTTCATCTTTTGTTCTCAGAGACAGGATTGTCGAAACAAGAACTTCGTATGGAGCTCTGCGTTGACGAGAAATTTCAGTGACAATCGGCAATCCCAAACCCTCACAGGCTAATCTCAATTTTTCAATAACGGTATCAATATCTAGTGAAATAAGAACCTCCCGTGTGAATTATTCACCAAAAATGGAAGCCAGCTAGTAAATTAGTCCAACTTTAGATTTAACATCATTGAGAGTAACTATACCCACTGTGCGAGCCTTTTCTGCGCCTTTTTTCAAAACAGATCTTATATGACCTGGATCTTTCATTAGCCTTATTTTCTCTTCTCTAGGCTCCTTAAAAAAATCCCAAAGGATTCCGACCAACTCTTTTTTCAGAGTTCCATAACCAGCCCCGCCTTCCAAATACAGTTTTTTTACCTCCCTGACTCTGTCCTCAGGTGCAAAATGACGATAAATCTGAAATAAATTACATGTTTCAGGATTCTTAGGCAGTTCAACAGGAGTAGAATCAGTTTTTATACTCATTACTTTCTTTTTGAGAGTCTTCTCATCAAGGAAAATCTCGATTGTGTTGTCATAGGATTTTGACATTTTTTGTCCATCGATCCCGGGAATTGTGGCAACCTCGTCGTTTATCTCGCCCTCAGGGACCACAAATGTTTCTCCATACATGTTGTTGAATTTTATTGCTATGTCACGAGTCACTTCTATGTGTTGTTTTTGGTCCTTTCCCACCGGAACAACATTTGCCTGGTATAAGAGAATGTCAGCCGCCATTAGAACCGGATATGAAAACAACCCATGATTTGCGGAAATCCCCTTTGCAATCTTGTCCTTGTAAGAGTGGCATCTCTCGAGTAGACCCATGGGGGTAATACAGGTAAGAATCCATGTCAATTCGGTGACCTCAGGAACGTCAGATTGCACCCAGAAAAAACATTTCTCAGGATCTAGCCCCAAGGCCAAAAAATCTGATGCGACATCTAGGGTTCCATGAGCAAGTCTATTACCATCAGTAACGCTTGTCATCGCGTGATAATTCACTATGAAGACATACAACTCTGATCGATCCATATACGATATCATTGGCCTCATCATAGCCAAGTAGTTGCCCAAATGTAGTGATCCGCTCGGTTGAATGCCCGACAATATTTTCAAATCAAATCCCCTTTCAAAATCATCAGTAGTCTGACACAAGTATCTGAATCAATATCATTCACATGAACTCCAATTGATCAAATCAGTCGACAGAAAGTTTCTATCAAAATATTAACTTACATGTAAAACACTTTTAATATCAACTTCCCGAATACATTTAAAAATCAACTATGGATTCCAATTTATAATTGCAATGGACAAGGGACGGCTAAAAGGATATAAGGCAAATTCTGTCTGATCAACACTCAAAGTTCGAAGAGGTTAATACCAATTTGAATATTATTCGTAGACTTTATGATTGGGTACTTTCATGGGCGCACAGCAAATATGGTGTCCCTGCGTTGTTCATTCTGTCATTTTGTGAATCATCTTTTTTCCCTATCCCCCCCGATGTGTTGTTGATGGCTCTGGCTATATCTCGACCAAAGAAATCATTCTATTATGCATTTGTTTGCACCATGGCCTCGGTTCTTGGCGGGATGTTCGGTTATCTTATTGGCGTGGAATTTATTGATGTAGTGGGTTACAGGATCATTAACTTTTACAACCTCCAGCATGAATATGAAGTAGTGGGGAAACTTTATGCGCAAAATGCTTTCTGGGCTATATTCACTGCCGGACTGACCCCAATACCTTACAAGCTTTTCACCATAGCCGCTGGAGCTTTCAAAATTGATTTCACGGTATTTGTTATAGCCTCAATCTTTGGAAGAGCATCCCGATTTTTTATGGTCGGAGCTTTAATCTATCTGTTCGGGCCGCCAATCCGTTCTTTCATCGACAAGTACTTCAATATAATGGTAGTCGTTTTCTCAATATTGTTAATCGGTGGTTTT
>JBFXII010000423.1:0-2950 GCA_050176095.1 Desulfomonilaceae bacterium | reverse complement strand
GGGAGATGATATTCAGGCCATAAAAGCTGGCCTGATGGAAATAGGTGACTTATTTGTAGTAAATAAGGCTGACAGAGAAGGATCTCAGAAGACGGTGCGAGAGATCAAGTCAATGTTGAAGATGTCTGGAGCTAGATACAATTCATTAGGTTGGGAGCCCCCTGTAATTACATCCAGAGCCATTGAGGACATTGGTGTTGATGAAGTGTTTGAAGCAATCGTCGCTCACAAACAGTTTTTAGACGACAAAGGGAAAGATGGCTTGTTGAAGCGAGAAGCCTCACGCATCAAAGCTCAACTATTTGATCTATTCAAAGAAAATGTTCTTGAAGAGGCGCTGGCTAGAGTAGGAGGAGTTGACGCGTTGGATTTGATTGTCAAAGAAATCATTGATCGCAAATCAAACCCCTATTTAGCTAGTATTGAGTTGAAAAAAAAGGTATTCGCCTCTCTGTAAATATTGAGGTTTAAAAGCATCAGTGCGCCAACTTTTGTCACACGCTTAAATTTACAAACAGCAATGATCAGTTTGATCGATTAGACAATGAAAAGTATTCCAAAGAAGATAGTTGTAGCTACTAAAAACACTGGGAAGGTTCGAGAACTGCAAGAACTCTCCAAGGATCTTGGCATAACAATTCTATCCTTGAACGATTTTCCGGGAGCTCCAGATGTCGAAGAGAATGGGCAAACATTTGAAGAAAACGCGCTGAAGAAAGCTACGGAAATATATCGATTTACGAAAACGTCAGCTCTAGCCGATGATTCTGGCCTGTGTGTGGATGCTTTGGATGGACGCCCGGGAGTTTTTTCTGCCAGATATGCCGGCACAGATGTCCCGGACAATCTACGTTACGAGAAACTGCTTTACGAACTCGAAGGAATCCCTTTCTCAGAACGAACAGCTCGATTTGTATGTGTTTTGGCCCTTGTTTTGGCTGAATCGGATGAAATTGTCATCCGGTCTGAATGTCACGGGGTGATCATTGACGAACCCAGAGGATCTAATGGATTTGGTTATGATCCCGTTTTTCTTTACGAGCCTACAGGACTGACCTTCGCAGAAATGGATGGTGATGCTAAGAACCGAGTCAGTCACAGGGGCAAGGCCATGCGAGAACTGATTGAAAAGCTGAAGTCCTTTGGTTGATTTTGGGTCTGAATCTGATCCCTGATACCTTGTGACAGAAAAACAAAAATTTTCGCGAAAAACAAGGGTTCGCAAAAATAGTCCTTGAAGTGCATAATCTTAGTTGGTATTATATTTAATTCATGTTCGACTGCTTGACTGCGGGGTGTAGCGCAGCCTGGTTAGCGCGCGTGCCTTGGGAGCACGAGGTCGCCAGTTCGAATCTGGCCACCCCGACCACCTACTAGATAAAATCTCTGAGAATTACATACCGCCTAAGCCCGAATAATAAAGATAAATCCACCATGAACTCTTAAAAATGGTCATTTCTTTGTCATTCAAGCGTCAGATAAGACCTGAAATCTCCCATGAGCCATTTTCTCCTGTGTTGACAAGATGATGGTTCTTTGAGAATCATGGCCGAATTAATCAAATGTAAATTCCCTTAAAAATTTCCAGAGGCGCGCAAATTGAAAAAGCATTTTCGACTGATCTTCACAGTAATTCTTTCTGTTTCATTTCTTATGGTCTCAGCATTATTCGCCGACCCGATCAATTCTGAATCTAAAGATCAAATTCTTAAGCTGACGATTTTTTTCATGAATGATCCTCATGGACATTACAACTCGAAACCTGTACCAGGCGGACAGGGATTCTCAGGAGGATTTGCCAAGGCTCAAAGCGTAATAAATCAGGCGAGGAAACAAAACGAAGCGCAGGGAAGGCGCACGTTGTTTGTTTTGGGGGGCGACTTGCTTAGCGGCACAAGCTTCTCGACAGTCTTTAAGGGCGCCATGGGGGTTCATCTCCTTAATACAATGGGGCTAGATGCGATGGTAGTTGGTAACCATGAATTTGATTACGGTTTGGACAATCTTGTCAACAGACTAAAACCAAAAATGCGTTTTGCGCTCTTGAGTTCAAATATTGTTTCCCCTGATGGCAATTTGTTGTTTGAAGAACATTCGATAAAAAGTCCGGATCCTGGGGGGGCGGCGCCGCAAGTCATGATAATCGGTCTTACCACTCCAGAAACCCCGACTATTACATCACCAGGGAATGTAGACGGCCTAAGGTTTTTGGAAGCCGTGTCTACCACTAAGGACATACTGAGTAAAATTTCCGACAACCGGTTTATTTTGGCTTTGACCCATCTCGGACTTGCAGCCGATAAAATTCTGGCCTCAAGCTGTCCGCGGATCAATGTCATAATTGGAGGCCATTCACACACGAGTCTTCCAGAGCCTGTTCGGGTGGGGGAGACCCTGATTTGTCAGGCTGGAGCCTATGCCGAGTTTCTGGGCAGGCTAGACATCGATTTCGAAGCAGGCAAGATAACATCTTATTCAGGCAAATTGATCTCTCTGGATTCAACTATAGAAGAAGACTCAACAATCTCAGGCATAGTTGAAAATTACAAAATCCTAATGGGTAATGAGTTTCAGAGGGTTCTTGGAGAGAACGAAGTGGAATTAGGGGCTTCGAGGAGTTCGGTACGCTCTGATTCTCCTAATCTGTTAGCCAAGTTAATCGCAAGTCTGGTTGCGAAAAGTGTGGGAGCAGATTTGGCTTTATTGAACGGTGGTTCTATTCGTTCGGGCCTTAAGTCTGGGACAATTATATTAGATGACGTTTATTCGGTATTGCCGTTTGATGATAAGGTGGTAAAGCTGCGTCTGAAGGGAAATGACATAAAGTACGCTCTCGAGCGTAGTCTTCAATTGCCTGAGAATAGCGGTGGCAAGCTACAACATCATGGGATTGAAATTACAATTGAGAGCGGGAAAGTAGCGATCACTAAAATAAATGGACGTCCTTTCG
>JBFXII010000422.1:0-2966 GCA_050176095.1 Desulfomonilaceae bacterium | reverse complement strand
GGAGCCGGACGTCGTGATTTCCGGAGCAGACAGAGTGGTAGTTCAGCTTCCAGGCTTGAAAGAGGATGTAAATCGGGCCATCGAGATAATCAAGCGGACCGCTCGGCTCGAATTCAAGCTGGTCGATGAAAAGGGAGATCTTGCTAGCGCGCTAAAAGGTGATGTCCCGCCGGGAAGTGAGGTTCTCTACAAAGTTGATAGAAACCCGAGTTCTGGCGCAATCACAAGGACCCCTTACTTAATCAAGAAACAGATACTGATGACAGGGGATGTGCTGACTGATGCCAGAGTCACCCCTGACAATACAGGACGCATGATTATAGGTATGGACTTCAATAGAGCCGGCGCTGCGCAGTTCGAAAGAATTACCGGGGAACATATTAGAGAACGGCTGGCCATTGTATTGGATAATAGAGTATATTCGGCTCCAGTAATCAAGGATCGGATTTCTGGCGGTTCCGCAATTATCGAAGGGCTTTTCAGTCCAGAAGAGGCCCATGACTTGGCTCTAGTTCTAAGAGCAGGATCTCTTCCAGCGCCTGTAAAAATTCTGGAAAACAGAACAATAGGTCCGTCTTTAGGAGAAGATTCCATCCGATCAGGGCGAAACGCCATAATTTTGGGAATGCTGCTAATAGTCATTGGTATGGCGGTATACTACAAATGGTCTGGAGTGGTGGCTGATGTAGCTCTCACGATGAATCTATTGTTAATATTCGCAGTAATGGTTTCACCAGGCTTAAGGGCTACACTCACATTGCCGGGTCTGGCAGGCGTGGCTCTGACCATCGGTATGGCCATTGACGCCAATATCCTCATATTTGAGCGAATAAGGGAAGAGCTGCGTATGGGGAAATCTCCGAGAGCCGCTCTTGAGAATGGCTACGCCAAGGCATTCTCAACGATATTTGACTCTAACCTCACGACAATACTTTCTGCACTTCCGCTGATACAGTTTGGAACAGGGCCGATAAAGGGCTTTGCGGTTACACTGTGTATAGGTTTGATCGTATCGATGTTCACTGCCCTATTCGTCACTAGAGCGATTTTCGATTACTTCTTAATAGTGAAGAGAATAAAAACAATAAGCGTTTGAGCTAACTGATTTAGCTAGCCGTGAGGCGAATTTTTTAAGAAAAATGATTACAAGAATGTGAAAAACAAACCTGGTTTCGATTTGGGCATCCGGAGTGCCGTCAAATTTGAACTATAGTTGAGACCTCACATTTCTAGAAACAAGGATAGAGAAAGTGCAAATTGTACCGCCCAACACCAAGATTGATTTTATGGGTAAACGGCGTTATGCCTATGTTTTTACGGCGATAATGATTCTTTTGTCTTTACTTTCAATTCCAATCAAAGGCGTTGTTCAGCTGGGGATAGATTTTACGGGTGGTTTAATGGTGCAAGTTCAGTTCAAGAAACCCGTTGATACTGAAGATATACGCTCAGCCCTGGCAAGTGTCAGCCAGAACCTCACAGTTCAGAAATTCTCTTTGGCCAGTGAGGATTATGCCATCCGTATGGAAGCCCCTGAGGAGGGAGTGGAAGGGTTTTCGAGAAAACTCGCAGAGCTTCTTGAGGCCAAATTCGGAAAAGGGAACGTTGAGTTGCGCGGTTTGGAAATGGTCGGTCCGAAGGTTGGTAAGGATCTTCAGGAGTCGGCAATATGGGCCACGTTAATAGCACTGTCTATGCTGCTGGTTTACATGTCTTTCAGATTCACTTTGAGCATGGGGCTAGGAGCAATTTTTTGCCTGATTCATGACCTAATCATCATTTATGGATTTTTTGTTTGGACCGGAAAGGAATTCAATCTGACAATATTGGCCGCCATGCTCACAATTGTTGGCTATGATATCAACGATACCATAGTGGTGTGCGACAGGATTCGTGAGAACCTTAAGTTTATGAGGAAAAAACCGTTGATTGAGGTCTTGAACGAATCAATAAATCAGACACTTTCACGGACAATTTTGACTTCAGGTTTTACTCTTTTGGTGGTGATAGCGCTGTTAGTTTTTGGAACGAATGTCCTTAGAGATTTCGCTTGGGCTTTAACCATTGGCATTCTCTTCGGCACATATTCAACTATATTTGTTGCTTCACCTCTGATCTTGCTAATAGACAAATACCTCCCCGTCAAAAGGTGATAGAGGCAGGTTAAACATAATATTGTTGACAATTTGTCAGAACGATATGGGAACTAATTCTTACTTTGACCCTTCCAAAAATCCAGGATCGAGTGCTGAGAGGATGTCTCGATCCTGGAGATCCTAATTAAAAAACAATATTAGTGGTTCATCAAAATCGAATGCTAACGCTCTTGGGACACGAAAGAAATATAGACTTATTAAAGCGTTATGCAACAGAAGGTAAACCTGCTCATGCCTATCTTTTCTCCGGTAGACAAGGTATCGGCAAGAAAACAACGGCATTCGAATTTGCTCGAATGGTCAACTGTCCTGAATTTTTTGAGCATGGAGAAACTTTTGAATGTCACACTTGTAAAAGAATCTTATCGAATGCTCACCCAGATATTCATTTGGAATCACCGGATCGTAACGTAATTAGAATTGACTCAATCAGGAAAATTCTTTCTTTTCTAAAATATCCTCCAATTGAAGGGCAATACAGGATTGTTATAATTGACGAAGCCCATCTAATGAACCGATCTGCCCAAAATGCTATGTTAAAGACGCTGGAAGAACCACCGCCCAACAGAATGATTATTTTGGTCAGTTCTCAACCGTCTTCCTTACTTCAGACCGTACGTTCCAGGCTAAGGCAGATCTCATTTGGTCCTTTGAGTGAAGAACATTTGAGGACTCTTTTATCCAGAGAAGAAAAACTAACTGAGCATCAAATGGAAACGGCTTTGGCCATGGCTGCAGGAAGCCTCGAGCGCGCACGTTTGAAATCCTCACATGAAAATATGCAATTTAGGTCTAGGGTAATTTCGGCTA
>JBFXII010000421.1:0-2976 GCA_050176095.1 Desulfomonilaceae bacterium | reverse complement strand
TTGCTCTGGACGGAAATGGCGGCATTAACAGTGAAGCCACCATCCATGAACAGATAGACGGGGTACAGGTCCGTTGTTCCACCGGCCAGGTCGATTCTATTGGGAGCTATCACTTCTATAGACATTTTAATATCCGAGGTCTTCAGTAATGATGGCGACCTTGAGATCCGTCATCATGGGTTTGCGATGTATTATACTGGTGATATTACAGATTCTCTCCGGGCTATCGCAATCCATACATTGGCCTGTCTTCACGCAGGGGGTCTTTCTGTTGAGGCTCATAGCCCTGATTGGGGCAGCGAACTGTTCAATCCGTGTGAGGGCAGCGTCTAGATCCGGGGCGAGCTTGTTCTTTCCGACGACCACAATGACTTTCTTAGGGCCGAATGTCATCGCGTTGATCCTGTTTCCACATCCTTCACGATTTACTATTTCACCTGTCATGGTGATAGCGTTGGCGGAGGTTATGAACAGATCACAGGTCATCTGCTTCTTGCGGCAGTCAAGCTCTTCAGGAGTTCCGGGTTTGAATTTCCAATGATCGAAAAGAGTCTTGCCTGCTTCTTCAAGCATTGAGACTATTCCCAGATTCCTAACGGTGTGCGTTCCGGCTACGCCCACGGTCTGCGCATCCGCCGCATTTTCGTTTATGAATTTCAGTAGGGATTGTCTGTCCGTAAAAGCATGAGCGTCGAAACGGTGTTTCTGGAGTTCCTTAACTGTTGTTTCGATCACGACGTTCAAATGATCTTGCTGAAAATTGTCCACTTTAGCCTCCTTGAAGAAGATTATAGACTTTAGGCGCTTTTTGGGAATCGCCAAGCTTTTTTTAAAAAAGATGCTAATTTGTTTTTGGTTTTACGCCTTTCTTGGGGTTCACTTCATGTCTCAACGGACACCACTCATGTGGGAGCGTGCCTGTCAGGAAGGGCTCGAAAGACACTTTCGCGCATATGGAAGTAGCTCTGAGTCCTGATTCGGAGCATATACGCCTAAATACGATTCCCACTGGAATGTTAGATGTTGAGGTTCTTTCCAGCAGAGGTTCCATAACGTAGTCCATCAGAGAAGATAACTTACTGGTGTCCTTTATCTGTCCGTTCAGGCGGATGACCATCAACGCCTCGGAGTTGTAGATTATTCCCCACGCTCCTTTAGTGTCTGCCGAGATCATTCTGGATGGTGTCCTGTTCAGATTGAGCCCTATGCTATGGGGATCCTCAGGTTTTACCACTGTCTTGAGCATGTGATTCATCAGGTAAATTGCCGCAGGATTAAGGGAAACCTTTCTGGCTGTTGTGGCAGTGGGGCCAGGCTTTACTGTGGGAGGATATATGAAAGACAGCCTGGTGTAGTCTCCCAGGTTAGCGGCCACTGAATAAATTTCCGCGACTTTGCCAATGTTAACGTCATTCAGCTTTACTTCTCCCGAGCCAGTCAGATTGGAATTGATGCCAGTTTCGTTGAAGACATCGGCAATGGTTTGAGGCCCAAGGGTCTCAATCATTCTTGATGTCAAGGCCACGCGGTCCGTCCGGAAAGAATCCAGAATAGTGGCGCTGCCCTGTTCGGCGTCTTTTGCAAAAAACTGCGAGTTCAAGGAATATTTAGGCGCGCTCTTCCTGTCAGGAGAAAAGGCCGGAACCAGGACAAAAGGGGAAAACAGGTCTAATGAAGCCTCAATTCTTTCATTTTTATAGTCGGCCGGCGCGGAGAAAACAATGACGTTCCCGGTTTCGGGAGATGTCACGATGGCTTGCGGGGCCATGGATGGATCAGTGAATTTTCTTAACGCCGTGTCCAGCCTGAGTTGTATCAGCGGATCAATCGTGGTTACTACGAACCTGTTAGTCAGACTATTGGAAGCTACAATCATTTCCTCGGTAGAGGAAAGGGTTTCGACCAGATTTGGGACTTTAACCGGGATGGATCCCGGGCGTTGCATTACTATAGGCTTTGAAACAGCTTCATCATATTCTTCACGCGTTATCTTTCCGATCTTGAGCAACAATCCTAGTATTATATTTCTTCTGCCTGTGGCGCGTTCCGGATGACGAAAGGGATTTATAATGTTGGGCGCTCTTATGGTTGCGGCCAGAAAGGCGCAATCAGACGCGTCAAGCTCATCCAGGGATTTTCCCAATAACTCACTGGCCGCCTCGTTAACTCCATTGATTGGAAAAGCTCCGAGCTGGCCGAAATAAACGCGGTTCAGATAAGATTCCAGAATGGTTTTTTTGCTGTAGATGGCATCGGCGGCAATAGAAAGGACGATTTCGTTCATCTTGCGCCAGATGGTTTTTTCGTTGCTCAAGAGTGTCATCTTGATGAGTTGTTGGGTGATTGTGCTTCCGCCCTGAACATATCGTCCTGCTTCAAGATTGGATTTGATGGCGAGCCAAAGAGAGGCCCAATCGATACCATGGTGTGAAAAGAAGTTTGAATCCTCGGTTTGTATTATGGCTTCTACGAGTAAGGGAGGAATTTCATCCAGCGGCTTAAAGCGGCACAATGCGGCAGGATATCCTTTGGCCGGGATTATGTGAAGGATTTCAGGCTCGATGAAAATCTCGTTGACCTGCTGCTGGGATCTCATGAGACGGATTTCGGTAATTTTTCCGGTATCAAGGCTTATGTTTACCGGGCCTTGAATAATCCTGAAATTGGAAAAAGGCGGTTTACGGAAATTCACGGCCACAGACAAGTCCGAGAGTCTCCATTCACCGAGGCCAACATGTGATGACGAGGTCTGGTTATATCCCAGACGTTTGAGCCTTTCGGCCAATTCCATGTCATGAATGTCCGAGCCGACGGTAATTCTCGGGGGGGCAGAGTAGATATATACGGGGTAACTTTGTAGCTTGAACTGAAAAGCCCAGATTACAATACCGGATGCCAGCGCAGCTATTACGATCGCGCACAGAAACAGGGTCCTGAATGTAATCACCAGGAAAGTCTTGGTCTTGGCTATCTTGT
>JBFXII010000420.1:0-2995 GCA_050176095.1 Desulfomonilaceae bacterium | reverse complement strand
CAAGGCTATTTGAAGGAATTTCGAGAGGTTCCGTAAGATCTATTATTGTGTGAGGCATGACAACACAATCGTCTCCAACTTTCAGTCTACAATCAGTAGAGCCTCTCAAGAATGAATTGAAACCAACAAAAACCCGCTTACCCAGTTCAGCGGAGATTACTTTTCCACCATGAGCCGTGACATTGAACCCTTGAAGAGTTGAATCGATCAGGTAGCAATTTTCCTGAGCATTAGCGCCCTTCCCCATTGATGTGTTCTCCAGATATGATCTCTGAGCCACCAACACGTTTTCTTCTATGGTGTTTTGCCCCCGGACTACCGCATAACGAGATAAAGAGGCCCCGGTAGGAACCAATGTCCTGGACTGAGAAGGAGCTCGTTCGAATATCTCCACAAAATCTTCTTTTCGACTTTCGACAAATTCCATGAAAATTCCAGTAGGAACCGAGCCGGCAGTCAAATCGATGTATTTTTTCAGGATGTTAAGATCATATTGGTATTCAAATTCAAATGCATCCTTGTTTCTTATCCATATGGTCCCCGGCTCCACAAGCTCATGAGTTAACTCACCTACCTGTACGTATGCGTAATTTCCTATCACGCAGTCATGAATAGTTGTAAGATCTATGGTGCTGAATGGTCCCAAGAAACTGCCTTCTACAGGCGCCCCGTGAATATTGGCATAATGCAACGACACAGTGTTCTGGATGAGGAAGGATTCTGGATTTTCAGGATCGTGTGAGTGGTTGTGGATCAACGTTTTTACCAAGAAGCTGTCTTTGATGATTATCGATTCATCCTCATGAAGTCTTATTCTTAATCCATCTGATTGAAAAATCTCTTCTTTTGACTTGAGCTCATCACCTCTTACATCGCACTTGTAGACAACCGAGAAATCCACAAAGCATTTTCCGAGAAAATAACTCCCCGCTATGTTGCAATTTCCGAAATGAAAGCGCAACGGAGTTTGAGATGTCAATCCATAAAACGCGTAAAATTTGGTAAATTTCTCCCAGTCTATTAACTCGCGCACATAAGGACCAACATCAAACGCAGGCTCTCGTAAATTTATGTTAACGCGATCGATAATCCTGTTGATCAAATCTTCCATTTTTCTCATCTGATTTGCTCTCCAGTTTCTAGATGCCACCCTCTACAGGAGACTGGAATGGCTCTCAAAGCGCCCAAAAATCCAAAATCGAAAGAAATATAAAAAATGATTATTGATCATATATTTCAGAGCTCACAGTTTTTATCAACACAAAACTATACGAAATGTTCATTTTTGTCCCAATATGTTTACTTTCATTTCAGAGCGCAAATTTTTTAAATCTATCATGAGCTGAGAAGCGTCAAATGCTTGAATTTTAGAGATGTCACTGGTAACATTGCATTGGTCTACAACACATTCTTAACTCGCATTTTTCCCCAAGTTTTACATCAGGGATAAGCGGGGGGAGGAACCAATGCTGGCTCAGGTCATATCTGGAGCGCTACTAGGCATAGATGCTTATCCGGTTTCGGTAGAAATTGATGTTCAGGCCGGTTTACCGGCAATAGTAATGGTAGGTTTGCCCGACAGCGCAGTTAAGGAGAGCGCGGCGAGGGTCAAATCGGCTATCGCTAATGCGGGATTCCCCTTCCCCGCTCGACGCACTACTGTAAATCTGGCTCCTGCGGGTCTTCGGAAGGAAGGATCAGGGTTTGACTTACCCATCGCTATTGGAATACTGGCAGGTCTCAACCTGATGCCTTCAGACAATTTGGATAAATATATGATTGTAGGAGAACTATCACTAGATGGTGGCGTTAAGTCAGTCAGAGGAGCGCTATCATATGCCATAGCTACAAAGAAGATGAATTTGAAAGGACTCATCATCCCTGAACAAAACTCAAAAGAAGCCGCCATAGTGGCTGGTATAGACGTGATCGGGGTGAAATCGCTCCTGGATACAACAAGCTTTCTCGGTGGGAAAATTGAGATAGCCCCAACGGTGGTTTCCGAGTCTGAAAGATCCAATTCCAACTGTATTTACAATGTGGATTTTTCGGAAATAAAGGGTCAGGATTATGCCAAACGTGCCATTGAGGTGTCAGCAGCCGGTGGCCACAATGTGCTAATGATTGGTCCTCCAGGTTCAGGCAAGACCATGATATCGCAACGAATCCCGACAATCTTACCAGAACCTGTTTTTGAGGAAGCTCTCGAAACAACTCGAATTTATTCTGCCGCCGGCTTGCTGGGACGCAATGGATACATGATGCTAAAAAGACCTTTTAGATCCCCACATCACACCATTTCTGACGCCGGCCTTATAGGGGGTGGTGTAATTCCAAGACCTGGAGAGGTGTCATTATCTCACAATGGCGTACTTTTTCTTGATGAAATGCCGGAGTTTCGAAAAAACGTCCTTGAGGTCTTAAGGCAGCCATTGGAGGACGGAGAAGTAACAATTTCGCGGGCTCAGGTCGCAATAACCTTTCCAGCGCGTTTCATGCTTATTGCAGCTATGAATCCTTGTCCTTGCGGCTACAGAGGCGATCCAAAACACTCATGCAAATGTTCTCAACAAATGATTCAGAGATACTGGAGTCGCATATCAGGACCCCTGCTGGACCGTATTGACATCCACATAGAAGTTCCTGCGGTCGAATGGAAAGAACTTACCGAAGTTGCTGATGGAGAAACCTCCTCGGATATTCGAAGTCGAGTGAATAAAGCCCGTAGAATTCAGCTCGGGCGTTTTTCCAAATCCTCCATTTTTTGTAACGCTCAAATGAAGTCACATTTAATCAAGAAACATTGTCAATTGGATGCGTCATCTTTAAAACACCTAGAGAAGGCTGTCGATCAATTAGGTCTGTCGGCGCGAGCTTATCACCGTGTCCTAAATATAGCTAGAACCATCTCAGATCTTGACGGGTCAGAGAAAATACTCAATCACCATGTTTCTGAGGCCATTCAGTACAGAACCCTGGACCGACGATACGGATC
>JBFXII010000419.1:0-3003 GCA_050176095.1 Desulfomonilaceae bacterium | reverse complement strand
GATGCTTTCGAACTTCTACCGCTTCCTGAATGGAAAGATCCTTTTCAAGATTTTTGACCACCCAACAGGACAATACGCGATCCTGATCATCGAGCAGGTTCTTGATTGCTGACTTATGTTTGAGGATCATTTCGAAGAGACGTTCTTGACCTCGATAACGCCTAGAACTGTCGTTTATAAGTTCGTGGAGTCCGTTAATTGTTTCCTGGACAGCCTCATCAGCATTCTCGACGAAAATGCCAATGGGAAGCGATATGCGGTTTGGAAGCCACTGATTCATGTAGTAACTGACGGCATCTGCCGCTGATCCGTTGCCCTTGGAACAAAGCATGTTCATTGCTTCTAGAAATTTTATTTCGGCCTGAATTTCTGGCAGTTTTTCGGCAACCTTTTCACTTTTCCAGAGCCAAACAGCTTCATTCATTGATGTCTTGATTCGATCAATGAGATTTTGGAAACTCCATTCAATCTTTTTTATGGATGTCAACAGCCCTGGGTTGGCGCTTTCTAGAAAGGCCTCCATCCCTGATACAAAGTACTGCTTTGAAGCTATAGATTCTAAGGCGGTCGCACATGCTGAAATTGATTCATGCAGTTCCCTCAGTTGGGTCGATCCCCCGTTATTTCCACTGTCGAAATCAGTGGAGATGAAATGTTCAAGCCGCACAAGGGTTTCATTTAAGCGAGAATGGCTGTTTACAACTTGTTCGACGTTGGCCAAAGACCACAGGGGGTATCCAATCTGTTGTATTTTGTTTCGCAAGGTCTTTCTTGCTTCATCTGGATAGCTTGCCCTTTCAGGATCTAGGTGGAATATCTGTATGAGAAACTTGCAGAGCTGTTCCTCCTCGAGGGACATTTTCCTGATCTCGAAGGCTTCGAACTTTCCTTTGCTCTTCATAACAGCTTCTATCAGCTCAGCCATTTTGTCGGCGCTAAGTGAGTGACAATTTGTTCCATCGGACCAATAATGACCCACCGAAAAACGCTTTAAGGCAAACCCTAAAATAGCGGCGCTTATGCTGCAGGGCATAAATCCATACGGCGAAGACTGTACGGCATACCAAAACTCACTAATATTTATCTGGTTGCCGCTTTGCATAATATGATCCAGCTCAGCATCCAACCTCATCAAGGCCCCACCGCTTTCACCTTCGTGAGAATGTAGCTTCTCAAAATCTTCAAAAACCTTGTGTAAAGTTGAGAATTGGCCCTTTTTCTGCAATCCTAGTCCCTGTTCAACCGCAGCTCTACCCCAACCACTCTCTTTGTAAAGCGTGCCAGTCTTATCAAGCGTTTCGGGACCATATGGGAACAGTCTTTTCACTATCTTTGTAAGAAAATTCTCGTAACCCTGGCTGTCCTTCAATTCTGATTTTAGGTCTTGGAAATAGGCTGTTATAGTTCCCACTTGGCATTGTTTTACCCATTGATTTTCAAGATCTTGAGCGCGATTTGCATGAAATTGGGCATTCTTATTATCCCCTTCGTCACTGTAATAAATTTGGTAAACTCGTTGCTCGATCCAGTCCTTCCAGCGTGACTCAGTGAATGCTGTGTTGACAACGAAATAAGCGCAGGTTTGTGAAGCCGCTGCTAATTCGCTAGCTGTCCTATGAGCATTATGAAGGTCAGCGTCATCCAACGCTATTATGAATACTGAACCAAATTCATAAGGTTTCAGTTTTGCAGGTTCGGCTTTGGATCGTAAGCGTTGAAATTCATTGGCAGAGATGACAGATCGTTTCTGACGGTGGACAGCGAGACTGTTTGGAGTGGTACTGCTGAAAATTGATTTGCCGAGCCATCCGTTCCTGGCGGCAGAATCATAGTGTATGTTAACCTCAAAAGCGTTTTCTCCGAAATGCTTCCTACGTATGATCCCAATTTTCTCGTCATCAATATTTTTCTCCCACACAAAGAATTCCGAGTCGTTATCATTGAGCTTTACTCGCCTAATAAATTCATTATGAGCCAAGTATGCGACAGAGTGATCGATCTGTTCCGGTGCCAAAGCGCCAGCGAAAGCCATCCTAAGATTTGTGGAAGTCGCCTTGAGTAGCATATCACCGGTCTGACGCCACAACGAAATGAAAAGCATTAATGTCTTGAATACCTTAAGATGGATAGGGTCATCCAACCTGCTGACCGAGGAACTGAAATGATGAATGATGTTTCTTACTGTGTCAGCAAGATCTGAATCTTCTGATGTGAAAAAATAATCCCACAGTCTGTCGGCGGTGAACCAATAATCATGGGTCTTGGGATGATTTGTTAAGAATTCAGAAAATGATCCTTGGTCTACCCCTTGCAAAAATTTGAATAAAGTCCTCTGGCTAGAAGTAAATTGAGTAGAAATTCTCGCCAAGGAGTATGCGGTGAAGGGATGAATGGGGATAAGGTCACGGAACTGCTCAGGTCTCCAACCCCGGTCGCGAAGAGCGGGCAAACTTGTTAAGGTCTTTATATCCTTCCATAACGGTTCCTTCTTTTGAGTCCAGTCCAAAGCCATGTCGGACTTGGACCTCAAAGCATGACCCATCAGGTGATACGCCGTGACTTCACTCATGTCGAAATAACAGTCGTGAAAACGTTCAAGGATCTTACGTTGCGATTGATCGTCTATTTTCTTGAATTGCCCAAGCGCCTTGTGTGTGATAAGGAACAAGTAGAAGGGCGTTGACATTGTGACGTGGGCTATCTCTTGCAAACCTGACACCTGTTCGGTGTTAGCAAAGAAATCTGTGAATTCGTCCCACATCAACACAATAGCACTTAGCCTGTTTACCTTAATCACCTGCTGAATCCAACTTTTGACCTCTTGGGGGCTTGTTGCTATCACAAGATGCTCTTTTTCTAGGATCTCAATAACGGTTTCAGTTATTGCCGAATCACCCATCCGTATGGTTTCAACAACTTCCTCCGCTCGCGAAAACTGAGGAAAGTCTGCCTTATACTTGTTAAACGCGTTGGGCCATGAAAATGTCCCGCCTTGGTCCGTCA
>JBFXII010000418.1:0-3012 GCA_050176095.1 Desulfomonilaceae bacterium | reverse complement strand
TTAGCCAACTTTGATGGGGTTACCACTTATTTCGTCCGCAGGTTCTATTGTTTTTGGAATCATCAATTGTTGTTTGTGACGCGGCTTGATAGTCAACAATTACTTGTGTTAATTTGGTAACTCAAGGAGCATGATTAAATGAAACCGTATCCCGTGATGATGAATCTGCAGGGAAAGCAGGTTGTGGTTGTAGGAGGGGGAAGGGTGGCTCATCGCAAGGTCACGGGACTGTTGGACAGCGAGGCAAATGTTGCGGTTATATCTCCTGACTTGGTGGAGGAACTCCATCAACTATATTTCACTAATAGAATAACGTGGGTTCCGGAGAAATTTTCAGCTCATCTTCTTGACAGATTCGAGCCAATCACCCTCATATTTGGAGCTACTGACATAAGAGAAGTCAATGTCAGTTTAAGCAACGAAGCCATGAAGAGGAGAATCCCGTGCAACATCGCTGACGTGCCGGACTTATGTACATTTATAGTTCCTGCAGTCATCACGCAAGGTGAGCTTATGATTGCAGTGAGCACCGGAGGAGCCTCGCCCGCATTGGCTAGACGGATACGTGAGGACCTTGAGAAAAAATTTGGTCCTGAATATGCAGTAATGACTAGACTCATGGGTGAATTGAGAAAGCAGATTGTAAGGAGTGGGAGTGATTCTGAAGCCAATAAAAAGGTATTCTTAGAAATTGTTGATTCGCAAATATTGCCTGCTCTTCGCAACAACGATATCGACAAAGTTGTAAGTATATTGTCGGAGATTATTCCAAAAGATATTGATGTTTGCAAGGCTTTGGATGGCAATCGTGATTCGTAATGATCTGAGGAAGAATTGGACCTAATTTTTTTTAAGATCGCTGTGGTATTATATATAGTATCGTCGGTGAATTTCCTGGTCTTCTTGTTGGGGTCATCGGGAATGAATTGCCCTGTCGGCAATTGGACAGCCAGACTAGGTTTTGCTTGCCACACTCTATCAATACTGCACAGGTCTTTTTTCTCCGGATTCTTCCCGCTTGCTACGCCGTTTGACGTTTTATCTGTGTTCGCATGGCTTATCACTGGAATTTATCTGTTAGCGCAGTTCAGAGACGCCAGCCCAATTTTCGGAGCCATGGTAGCGCCTATGGCGGTAGTTCTCATGATAGCGGGGGCTACGTTGTCCTATCAGATCAAGGAACCCATAGTTCCCATTCTTCATAGTTGGTGGCTACCGATTCACGTCAGTTTTGCTCTGGCGGGAAATTCGGTTTTTGCAATCATGGCGATTGTTGGTCTCATGTACATTTTTCAGGAACGGCTTATAAAGAAAAAGAAGTTGGGTCGCACTCACAAGTTGCTACCCTCCTTGGAGATTTTGGATCTAGTTAATAGAAGAGGGCTTCCGATAGGTTTTTTCCTTATGACCGTCGGAATAGTATCTGGAGCTCTTTGGGCTGGGAGCGCCTGGGGTTTTTACTGGAGTTGGGATCCAAAAGAAACCTGGAGCCTGATCACATGGTTTGCATACGCTGCCATGGTTCATCAGAGAATGATTTTAGGTTGGCGAGGAAAAAAAGCCGCAATTATGGCTATCATAGGTTTCGGTCTAGTTCTATTTACATTTATTGGTGTAAGCGTTCTGTTCTCTGGACATCATTCTTTCAGAAATCCAGTTTTAGGAACAACAGCCTCATGAGTTCTGGTCTTGCAGTTATAGGGCTCAACCACAAGACTGCTCCAGTGGAGGTTCGCGAGAAAGTCACTTTCCCATCTAATTCTGAAGGAACGCTTACTAGACACATTTTATCCACTCCTGGTGTTGTGGAGGCTGTAATTCTGTCCACTTGCAATCGATCTGAGATAATTGTTCAATGTTCTCCGGTTGAAGAAGTGTCTCAACGACTCATTGAGGCTATTGCGGCTGTAAATGGGGTCGATCCTGTTATTTTAAGGAAGTATTCTTACATTAAAATAGGTTCCGATGCCGTCCTACATGTGTTTCGGGTTGCTTCGAGCTTGGACTCCATGGTGCTGGGCGAGCCTCAGATCTTGGGACAGGTCAAGGACAGTTTCAAACGAGACTCAGCAGCTGGGACGATCGGACCTTACCTTAGTCGTTTGATGCATCGGGCTTTTTTCACCGCCAAGAGGGTTCGCAACGAAACGGGCATAGGTTTGGCTGCTGTATCGGTAGCTTATGCGGCCGTGGAGCTTGCCAAGAAAATACTGGGCGATCTTGAGGATAAATCAGTTTTATTGATTGGAGCAGGGGAAATGGCGGAATTAACCGCCAAGCATTTGATAGGTCAGGTCATGCGTCCTATTTGTGTTACCAATCGTACTTTTGAGAACGCTTGCAAACTGGCTGATGATTTTTCTGGAGAGGCTCTCAGGATGGAACAATTGTCGATGGCTCTAGCCCAAGCCGATATCGTTGTCTCCTCTACCGGGGCCTGTGAGCCAGTCATTAAAGCCTCGGACATAAAAAATGTCATGAAAACTAGGAAGTACAGACCTATGTTTCTGATTGATATAGCTGTTCCTCGAGACATTGAGCCGGAGGCTAACGACATAGATGGTGTCTATTTGTACAATATTGACGATCTGCAGACAGTTGTTAGTGAAAACCTTGGCGAGAGAATGAACGAGGCGCTAAAAGCGGAGGAGATTGTTAGCGATGAGGTCAAGAAATTTATGGATTGGACAAAAACCCTTGACCTGGCGCCAACCATTGTGGCCTTACGGGAAAAACTTGAAAAGATTCGATGTGGCGAAATATCAAGAATGAATGGGAAACTCTCCAAACTTGACGACAATCAAAGAGAGATTTTGGAGATAATCACCAAATCAATAATTAACAAAATCGCCCATGACCCCATATCTTTCCTGAAAAAAACAAAATCGGCCAATCGCAAAGAAGTGAATTCGGATATAGTACAGAAAGTTTTCAATCTCCATGGATTTTCAACATCTATGGATAATTTGGAAGATACCTTCGAAGATGAAGCTGACAATAGGAACTAGAGGC
>JBFXII010000417.1:0-3032 GCA_050176095.1 Desulfomonilaceae bacterium | reverse complement strand
ATTTTACCGGCCTGAAGCTTGAAAACTTGAAGGGCAAGACTGCATCAGAAGTTTGGGATGCTCGTTACGCCCGAGAGTGCGACGTATCTGACGAGTTTGTCTTATCGGAAAAAACAGCCACCCGATATGAATCCCTCTGGCCTGATGTTCACGTTTGCCAACGTAATTGTATCGTTTCAAAGGCGCCGTTTTTCAAATCAGATGGAACAGTCAATGGTTTGATAGGCATCATAGTGGATGTTACTGATCTCAAGCAGGCTGAAAAGGCCCTGGCCGAATCTGAGGAAAAGTACCGCACGGTAGTTGAACATGCAGGACAGATGATCGCGATAACCCAGAACGGTATGCCTGTGTTCGTTAATCGAAAGGCCGTCGAATTAACAGGCTATTCGGAAGATGAACTCCTAAGCGCTGGACTTACCCTATTTGTTCACCCTGATGATCTGGAAAGAGAAATAGAATATGTGCAGAATTCTTTTGTGGAAAAGAACATCATTCCCACGACTCAATACAGGATCATAGGCAAAGATGGAGAAATGAAGTGGTGCGAGGAACAAACGGTTCTGATCAATTGGAAGTCCAAACCGGCGACGTTGCATTTTATCACTGACATTACGGACCGCAAAAAGGCGGAGGACATACTTCTTGGGGGAGAGAGGCTCAAGGCGGTGGCTGATCTGGCTTCAGGCGTAGCCCACAATTTCAATAACATGCTGCAGATCATCATGGGTGGGGCCGGCCTTGCGATGATGGATCTGGATTCGGGAGATACACAACGAGTCCGAACACAGTTGAAACAGATAGTTGAGAGCGCACGTTTTGGCGCCGGAGCGGTCAGGCGGCTGGAAGACTTCGCAAACATCAGCTCGAAGACGATAGTTGGCGCAGCAGACGCCTTTGACATCTCAGAATTGATCCGTCGTGCCATTGATATGACGGAAATTTGGTGGAAAGCGGCCCCTGGGAAAGAGGGCCATGAAATCATTATTGAAACAGACCTTAGAGATGGATTGATCACAAAAATCTTGGAAGACGATCTTTTCGAAATCCTGATCAATGTAATTAAAAACGCTACCGAAGCTCTTCCCGAAGGAGGAACAGTCAGAATATCCTCCAGATCGGAAGATGAAAAAGCCATTATAGTTGTGGAAGACAATGGAATAGGGATTCCGGAGGAAAATCTGGCCAAGATCTTTGAGCCGTTTTGGACCTCCAAGGGATTCAAGGCCACCGGAATGGGCCTGTCAAGCTGCCTTGGAATCATCAAAAGATATAATGGGGGCATCAATGTAGACAGCATTCTGGGCAAAGGAACCAGGGTAACGATTTCCTTTCCTCTGGATACAGAAACTCCCGTCAAGAAAGAAGCTCCGACAAGAGATGTCGCTGCCTCAAGAAATCTGAGTATTCTTGTTGTTGATGATATGGAAATGCTCGTGGACCTGCTCAGGGATGGCCTGAGTGAGTTTGGCCACAGAGTGTTCACAGCGCTTTCAGGAGCTGAAGCTGTTGAAATTTTCAAAGAGAATGATATTGACCTGGTGATCAGTGATTTGGGTATGCCGAATGTCACCGGGTGGGATGTCGGCAAGGAAATCAAGAAGATATGCAACGCCAGGGGTATCGCCAAAGTCCCCTTTATCCTTCTGACCGGATGGGGTAATCAACAGGGAGAGCAAGCAAGAATAACCGAGTCCGGAATAGATGAAATAGTGATGAAACCGGTTGACCTCGATAATCTCATCTCCGTCATAGATAGAATAACTTTTTCAGAAGCTTCATAAAATATTCCCCACCTTTTTCTCAATCAGCCGCTTAACACATGCAAAACTGTATTCATGCCATCCAGGTAGGTGCGCCTTTGTACATTTCAGGACTCAGATACTGAAATAACTTGTTTATCTTCCCAAATATCATATCTGTTTGACAAAATAGCCGCAACTATGAAATAATAGGTCACTTTAATTTGTCCCGGAGGTTTATGGATGTTCAAGATTCTAAGAATGGCTCTTTGCGTGAGTTTGATGATCGCTTTGGCTTTGCCGGCGCTTGCCGCAGCCAAGGGGCCTAACAAGTCATTTACCTCAGACATGGCGGGCGCCGTGTATGACACAAGCGCCAACGTGGTGGACCGTGCGGATGGTATCGTAAATTCTTGCTTAAAGAGAACTTTCAGTCTTTTCAATCCGTGTCTGGACGCAATCAAATTCTGTTCGGATATAGCTTTTACTCCGATCCAGAAGCCGATAGACTATGTTGAGAGCAAGATATACAAGACCAAACCAGTAGCCAAGAAAGCTGTTGGTGTACCGGCGCCGCTAAAACCGGTCATGCCTAAGAAATAAACCAAAAAACGAATAATTGGGGTTCGGCGGTTAGATATAGGGTTAATCGAACCGGCCGTCCGGAGGGAGCGAATGATTTTAAAGATTGCGCCAGTATTGGCGTTGCTCCTTTTCCTGTCTGTTGGACCCTCAGCAGCCCAGGAAAAGGAACAGCCCAATGCCCTGGCGATCTGTTCCGTAATTATCAATGAGATGACCGAAGGCAGACTGAGCCTCCGGCAGTCTTACGATGTCGCATCAGCCATTGCTCACGCAGCCAACAAATACTTCCATCGGGTAACTTGCGGAGACATGTGGCTCTACATGGCCATTGTCTATGTCGAGAGCGGTTTCAAGAATAACATAGTTAATTACAAGAATTGTCGGGGGATGTTTCAGGTGCACGCCCCATCCTGGGCAAGCAAGTTCAGTGTCAGGTATGCCGACCTGTTAGACCTCAGAGTAAACGCCGAATGCGGTGTCCAGATTTTCAAATATTATCTGGAGCTATATGGAAATGTTATTCCTGCCCTAAGCGCCTACAACAGCGATCATCCTCATGCCGCCAGAGGCTACGCCAGAGCCGTCCTGTCAGAGAGAGAAAGAATCAATAAGAGATATATCCAACTATACAATGCTTATCGAGACAGCCCAATGTTGGCGGCAGTTGCAAACAACAAGATATCAAAATAAGGTTTTATCATCTAA
>JBFXII010000416.1:0-3034 GCA_050176095.1 Desulfomonilaceae bacterium | reverse complement strand
AAGCCGATTACTGTCTGATGCAAGAGCACGTGATTTAACACGCTGCCCAGAGAATATCTCGTTAGCGGGCGTCCGAAAGATTCGCTGGTGACTGCGTCCTCAACAGCTTCACTAATGGCAATACCGAGACTTCCGGGCGAATTGGGATCCTGGGCCAAAATAGATCTTCCCGCCTCAGTTTCCGTGCTTGGACTGGGAATGCATGTCGCTCCCCATGTATTCATCATAAGCCTTCTATAAGGCTTTTGTTCGTAACTCACTCGAACCATGTAGACTTTTGCTTCAAGGCCAAACTGACTGCACGCGAAGCTCAATGCGCTTCCCCACTGGCCTGCTCCAGTTTCCGTGGCGATTCGTTTTACGCCGAAAATCTTGTTGTAATATGCCTGAGGGATTGCCGTGTTAGGTTTATGGCTTCCAGCTGGACTGACTCCCTCGTTCTTGTAATAAATCTTGACGGGACATTTGAGGTGTTCTTCAAGTCTAACAGCGCGGTATAGAGGAGTAGGGCGCCAGATAAGAAGCTTTTCCAATACTTCATCGGGTATCTTTATCCAGCGTTCGGAGCTTGCTTCCTGCTCTATCAGGTTCATCGGAAAAACAGGAGCGAGATCCTCCGGGGCAATGGGCTGGAAAGTCCCGGGATGAAGTGGTGGCTGCAAGGGATGGGGTAGATCCGCTACTATGTTATACCATTCACGCGGAATCTCATCTTCATGCAATTGAATTTTTACCGGCATTTTTAGTTCCTCCTCTGGGGCGCTTATACAACTCATCCAACCAAAATATCTGGAGGTTGGATAGGTATTTCTAAATCCCGTTAAATCAAAAAATCAAGAGCTCCTTGCATAGGAAATTTTATGGCAAGATCATCTCACCACGGCCCCTTGGCCTACCTCACTCGAAGGTGTAAGGATCACTGCCTTCCCGTCAGGACCGATTGCTGCAAGAGCCATTCCTGCGCTCGTTCCGAACCTCATCTTTCTAGGCTTCAAATTGGCTACAACTATTAACGTCTTACCCTCAAGTTCTTCAGGCTTGTAGGACTCACGGATTCCAGCGAAGATTGTTCGGACTTCAGAGCCTAAGTCAACCTCCAGTTTTAGCAATTTGTCAGAACCTTCCACGGTAGAAGCTGAAACAACAAATCCCGTTCGAAGATCGACCTTAGCGAAGTCGTCAATTGTGATCTCATCTTTGAATGGAGTGATTTCAGGTTTCTTAGCTTGACAGGCCTTCTCGTTTTTCTCACTTTCTGCTGTCACGATCGCCTGAAAAGCTCCAGGCTCAAGTCTATCAATTAACTTGTCGAAAGTTCCCATTTTTCTGTTGAGCAAATCGAACCTGGCGTCAGACCACCTAAGATAATCAACACACAACATTGCTTCCACTTTCGCGCAATAAGCCGGAAGAATGGGTTTGAGCGCTATAGTGATCAGTTTAATACAGTTTATGGCAAATGTGAGGTCGTTGCGAGCCCTCTCTGGATCAGATTTCACGATCGACCAGGGCTCGGCATGCTGGATGTAGTTGTTAGCCAAGTCAGATATCGCAAGTATCTTTCTCGTAGCAGAAGCAATCTTCAGGTTTGAGTAATCCTTGAAAGCCTCATCTATCAATCGCAATGACTCATGCTGCAGACCTATGCTCTCATCAGGAAGCTTACCCAATTTAGAATCAAGACGTTTATTTAGAAATCCAACGGACCGACTTATTAGATTCGTGATGTTGTTAACAAGCTCCGCATTGGTTCTGTTAACAAATTCCTCAATATTCAAGTCAACATCATCAATGGAATCGGTCAGTTTTGTCGCATAGTAATATCGAAGGTACCAGGGATGTATGTTGTCGGCAAATTTGCGAGCAGTAATGAATGTTCCCCTGCTTTTTGACATCTTTCGAGCATCAATTGTCAAGAAACCGTGGACATGTATAGCCGAAGGAAGTCTGTAGTCCGCGCCTTTAAGCATGGCAGGCCAGAACAGGGTGTGAAAGTACGAAATATCCTTTCCGATAAAGTGGTGTATTTCCACATCTGAATTTCGGTCCAGCCAGTATTCTTCGACCGTCCTATCTTCTTTATCCGAGCAGTAATGTTCTGTTGCGGCAATATAACCAACAGGAGCGTCAAGCCACACATAAAAATACTTGTCGATCTCCCCGGGAATCTCAAACCCAAAATATGGTCCATCCCTGGAAATATCCCAATCTTTCAACCCTTGATCAATCCAGGTGTTTACAAAAACACGAACTTCATCCTGGAGACGACCAGCGGATGAAGTCCAATCTTTTAGAAATTCAGAGAAATTTTCCAACCTGAAAAAAAGATGTTTGGACGTTCTCAGGGCAGGTGGAGCCCCGCACAATGAACAACGTGCCTCAGTCAATTCTGTTGGCCTGTATATAGCGCCGCACACCTCACAGACATCACCATACTGGTCCGCGGCCCCACATTTTGGACAAATACCTTTTATGTATCTATCGGGAAGAAAACGCTTGCACGAGTCACAATAAAACTGCTCAATGTCGCGTTCAATAATGTGGCCTTTCTCCTTGGCTCTGAGGTAAATGGTCTCGCAATGTTTCCTGTTTTCTGGAGAATCAGTAGAATAAAATTCATCGAACCCGACTTCAAACCTGCTAAAATCCTCAAAATGTCGTTTATGGAATTCCGAAACCAACTGCTGTGGGGTGACTCCTCGCCGAGAAGCGTTGATCTCTATAGGAGCGCCATGGGCGTCTGAAGCACATACGTAAATGACGTCGTTACCTGTGATCCTCAAAAAACGCACGTATATATCCGTGAAAACGTATTCGACAAGATGTCCTATATGAATGTCGCCATTTGCATATGGCAAGGCGCTAGTTACTAGTATTTTTCCCAAAACACTCTCCTAAATTTGTTCGCTGGACACAGAAAAATTCCAAACCTGCAAGTCATTCATGGAAGAAACTTACACTTACTCTTTGACGATCTCTAACGCCTCCAAATTTGGGTCTTTCTCCTTGTCAATTCTATAAACCCTGCCACGCA
>JBFXII010000415.1:0-3037 GCA_050176095.1 Desulfomonilaceae bacterium | reverse complement strand
TATCTTCTCTAAGATCATTCCAGAAAGGATTATTTTATGAAAAAAACATGCATGATGTTCGGTTCTTTAATTGCGCTTTCAATTTTTGCATTGAGCTTATCGGTCGCTGAGAATTCCTGGGCTCAGTCCGGAAAGTTTGCCCAAATCAATCTGACGGATGTTTCATCCAAATCAACAAAAGTTAAAGTGGCTGTAGAGCAGTTACTCAAGATGCAGAGCGCTGGATCTCCCAAGATGGAAAGTTTGACGGCGGAGGCCAAGAAAATTGAGGCGGATCTTGAAAAAGGAAAAGATGCTCTCAAACCCGCAGAAAAAGAAAAGCTCGAAAATGATCTGACTCAGAAGTATCAGGAGATGCAGTCCGAGCAACAATCGGTTAGAGGCAAGCTTGCTGCTCAACAACAGCAAATCCAATCCGCCATCATGTCACAAATACAGCAAATAATTGAGAACATAGCCAAAAAAGAGGGCTACAGCGCTGTCTTTCTGAAAGAAACAATGATTTATTCCAGCGGCATGCCTGATTTGACAGACATGGTCATAAAAGAATTGGACTCGTCCCCCGCGGTAGAATCGGGAGCTAAGTAATAGTTCATTTAATTACTCTGAATTTGATCTGGAGATATTATAATTTAACTCCAGAATGGTCTCGGCTGAATGATCACATCTCAGAATTAGCTCGCAACACTTGGAAAATGTTTATAAATCCATAGAAAACATGGCTACGGATTTGTAAACCGTTGAAGTGATCGAACAGCTTGAAGGATGAGCCACCTTCAAAAACCGAGTTGAACGAATTATTTATGAGCTGTATTCTACGACTCAGGTTTCAGCAGATTCCTCGAGACAAATAGCAAATTAAGTTTATTAAACAATTATGATGGGTTAACAGTCGCTTGGGCGAAATGCGTTTATTGGACACCGGTTTCATGTCTGCCGCCGAAAATATGGCTCTTGACATGATAGTTCTGGAGGAGGTAGCTCATGGCTATTCTCCGCCAACATTCAGATTTCTTCAATTCAAGCCTGATGCGGCATTGGTTGGTTATAACCAGGATGTTGATCAGGAAATACGTCGAGAATTCTGCGAACACAATGGAATTGATATAAACCGAAGACTTACCGGTGGTGGTGGAATATTGTTCCAGGAATCGGCTTTGGGCTGGGAAATTTTTGGACCAAGTGGTTCCGGACCTTTTAGGGGTAAGTTTGAGAGCATTTTGAACAGAATATGTTCGATAGCTGCAGACGGCATATCACGTTTGGGTGTTCCTGCTAGATTCAGACCTCGCAATGACATCGAAATACACGGCAGAAAAATATCCGGCACAGGCGGCGTAGCTATTTCAGGCGCCATGATGTTTCAGGGCACCATTCTGATTGAAAATCAAATAGACAGATTTTTAAAAGCATTGCGAGTCCCGGTAGAGAAGCTGAAAAAAAGGGAAATCGAATCATTGATGGATAGGGTTTGTTTTCTTAATGATCTGCTCGATCCATCACCGACTCTTGATCAAATCAAAAAGGCGTTAGTAGGGGAATTTGAGTATCAACTAGGCGCCCAATTCTCTGAGTCAGGCTTGACCGAAAGAGAATCGGAACGACTAGTAAATGAACTAGCTAATTTTCAGAGCCGCTCGTGGATTGGGTCAAAATCCAGGCCAAAAAATGAAAGCGAGCCTGCGCGATCCATAAAACAAACTCCTGGGGGAACTTTCAGAACTCACCTTTGGTTGAGTCTTAGTGGCAAACGGATCCAAAAGGCCTTAATTGTAGGGGACTTTTTTGCAATCCCCGTCAGATTGATCATGGATTTAGAGGCAAGTTTGATTGGTTTAAGACCCGAAAAGGACATAATTTTTCGCTCGGTACTCAATTTCTTTGACAATTATGATGGCAGAATTCTGGGTGTTGATCCGGTAGAAGTTGGACAGGCGGTGGCGGAAGCAGCTCAAAGAATCAAAATCGTAGATAAAAGTATAACCCTTGCAGAAGCCAACGAACTTTTTTTTGTAAACCTTTCACCCGAACAATTGGATAGTGTTGTCCCTAAATGGCTTCTTCTACCCTATTGTTCAAAAAATTTAGATTGTGGTTTCCGAAATATTCCTGGTTGCAATGAATGTGGAGAGTGTGAAATAGGAGAATGTTATGAAATTGCTGGAAGGTACAATCTCGAGCCAATAACTATACAAAGTTTTGAGCATCTCATGGAGGTAATTGAATCTCGGTGCGCTGGCCGGGAAGGGGTATATGTAGGGTCGTGCTGCGAAGCTTTCTTTTCCAAACATCAAGTTGAAATGATGCAACTTGACGCATCAGGAATATTAATAAATCTTGATTCAACCACATGTTATGATCTTGGCAAAGGTTCACAGGCTTACAAAGGCCGTTTTGATAACAAGACCTTTTTGAACATGGGCTTAATAGAGAAGACTCTCAGGCGTTTAGATGAAAAGAAGAACAATTAAGTGTGATGTTCTAGTGGTTGGGGGCGGGCCTGCGGGGTCGGTGGCTGCTGAAACCGTTGCACGGCATGGTTTGAGAGTTTTACTCGTAGACAAGAAAAAGCGCATCGGTGAAAGACCTCATTGTGGAGAATTCATTCCCGAAAAACTCATGAAGGAGTTTGATCTGAGTTCGAAGATCGTTGACCAAAAAGTCGACGCCATGGAGACAATGATCATAGAAGGAACGTTGCCAGATCAGAGAGCTTTTGGCACGGCCATGTTTGCGAAAAAAAAAGTCAGATCGCAGATTCGTAAGAGCCATGAATGTGATTATGAAAGTGTAAATACTCCATCGACTGGTTATACTATAGATAGGTCGGCCTTGGACTTGGGACTGGCAAAGAGGGCTGCTTCTAGCGGGGCCGTCATTCTGAACGATTCAAAACTAGTCAAATTTAATCATCAGCGTTCTCTGGTTATTCGTCAACGAGAGGAGATTGTTATTGACTCGAAAGTCACAATAGCTGCAGATGGAGCAAATTCGGCCATATCTTCAGCTCTTGGCTATCCTAAACCCGAGTTTCTGT
>JBFXII010000414.1:0-3038 GCA_050176095.1 Desulfomonilaceae bacterium | reverse complement strand
GATAGACGAGAGGCAGTGATCGAGAATCTTACTATTGCGTTTAGCGGCGAGAAGTCTTCATGTTGGATTGAGAAGACTGCTTACAAGAGTTTCGAGCATCTTGGTTTACTGGCGGTGGAGTTCTTCCTCATTAGGCGATGGAGCCAAGAGGACATGCATGACAAGATAGAGTTGCATGGGCAGCTCGATTTCAATCTGGCTATGTCCCCGGGCCCTCACGGAATATGCCTGCTCACTTCGCACTTTGGATGTTTCGAAGTAAGCGCCGCTTCCGTAAAGTTTCTCGGCTTCAAGACCAATCTGATAGCTACAGGGCTTAAGAATCCTTTTCTCTCGAAGTACCTTTTTAGTCGGGCAGGATCGAATAGTGGGGTGACAACTTTCCCACATAAGGGGTCGGTTAGAGAACTCATAGAGCGAGTCAAATCTGGGGAAATGCTTGCAATGTTAGGGGATCAACGAGGTGATATTGAACGAGGAATATTTGTTGACTTTTTTGGCTCCCCAGCCCCGGCAAATGAAATATTTGCCAAGTTTGCGCTTGAGGGAGAAGCCCGTGTGCTACCGATTTGTACTTATAGGATTGCCCCTGGACGATATAAGACTACTTTCGGGCCTGACATAGTTATTAACGCCACCGGTGATACTAAGGCAGACCTTATTCGAGTTAGTTCTCAATTTCATCAACTTTTTGAACAATGGCTGAGAATTGCCCCGGAGCAGGGTTTTTGGTTTCAACGGAAATGGCGAAGAAAAAAACGCCGAAGATAGATACTCGATAATCATCCATCACCTTCCAAAGCATCACGGATCTTTGACAAAAGGCGGCCTGCGTCATAGGGTTTTCTTACGAAGTCATAAGCTCCTATCGACATCATTAAGTTAGTTTGATCACTAGCTGAAAATCCACTTATGACCACTACCCGTATATCAGGATTTATCCGTTTCAACTCCTCGAGACACCTCTTTCCATCCATCTCTGGCATGACCAAATCCAGTAGAACCAATGCAATGTTATCTCGTTGCGCCATGTATATCTCTACGGCTTGTTTACCATTGCTTGCTTCAAGCACTTTATAGTCGGCTCCTTCCAATAGTTCGCGACTCCACTGCCTGATATCCTCTTCATCATCAACAACCAAAATGGTTTCTTGCTTACCGTCCAACAGGAGTTCAGGAGCATCTATCGATTCAATAGGAATTTCTTCTATCGCAGGGAAATAAACCTTAAAAGTGGAACCTACTCCGACTTCACTGTAACATGTTATGTAGCCATGATGTTGCTTAACTATACCGTAAACCGTGGCCAGTCCAAGCCCAGTACCTTTACCTTGACCCTTGGTGGTAAAAAATGGCTCAAAGATATGTTCCAAAGTTTCTTTATCAATACCAGCTCCGGAATCTGTCATGGCAAGCATCACATAGGATCCCGGTTTGGCGCCCAAGTGCCTCAGGCAATAATCTGGACCAAGCTGTACGTTGTCAGTGTGAATGGTTAGTGTTCCACCTTCTACCATCGCGTCGCGGGCATTTAGCCCCAAATTCATTAGAATCTGATTAATCTGCGATGAATCTGCCAGAATTGTTTTTAGGTCTGCGTTAAGTCTCAATTCAATTCTTATCGTCTTTGGAATGGTTCTTGACAGGAACGCCTGGAATTGAAATATCTCGTTGTTAAGGTTGATTGAAGCCAATCTAGGTTCAACTTTTCGGCTGAATGTCAGAAGTCCTCGGACAAGTTCAGCGCCCTTCTTCCCGGCCTCTGATATCCGCTCTATCCTGAGACGATCACGATCATCGACCTGTTTGCCACGAAGTAGTGTTTCCGAATAACCAAGAATCACCTGCAATAAATTGTTAAAATCATGCGCTATACCGCCTGCTAAAGTCCCTATCGCCTCCATTTTCTGAGACCAAGAAAGCTTTGCGTTCAGTTGGACTCGTTCATCCTCGACCATTTTTCTGTAAAGAGCTGCGCTCAAACGATCTGCAAACATGCGCAGGAGAGTTTGTTGCCATTCCTCCCAAACTCGAAAATCACGGACCGAGTCAAAACCGACAAATCCGATGAGGTCCTCGTATTGGATGAGCGGAACCACTAATAGGGATTTGATGCCTTGGGATTCCAGTATCTCTTTTTCGTTTTTCCAGTCATCACCCATTTTGGAGACATCTCTGATTTGAATGTCATCTCCAATAATTAAGCTACTCATCCATCCTTTGAGCACGTTCAATGGAATACGCTGCAGATTTTCTTTCTCGGCGGTAATCCCTTCTGCGTACCATTCGTGGGTGTTGTCCATTGTGCCGCTTTGATAATCAAAAAGAAAAACATAGCTGCGGTCAACATCGCAGAATAAACCGACGTTTTTTAGTGATTCATTGATGGCTGAGTCAATCTCCGTTGTCGAGACACTTATAAATTGACCGGAAATTTCCAATAACAGGCGCTCCATTGCTTGGCGCTGACGGAACTGGGACCATGAAAGCTCACGCTCCTCTTCACTGCTAATAGCGGAGGCAATTATTTGGATTATGTGTTTTTCATCCTCTGTGGGTTCCAGGTCATCCTGGAACACAACGCAAAGCGCCCCATGGGGATCTTTGTTTCTATGTATTACTGACCCAATGTAGGTTCTTAGTCCATACCTGGCCACTTTGGGATCAGTGATTCCATAGATGCTGTCCTGAAGATTCCTGACCATCAACAGTCTGGCGTTCTGCGAAATTACATCCTGGCAGATATTGCCTTTGGCGCTCGCAGGACTATCCAGATCTTCCGGAGTATTCCACCGACTTGTTGTAGAAAGCAGTCCGTTTTGCAGGCTACTATATAACGCCCATCTGGCTCCGAGCAGCTCACCGCATAACTTAGTAAGTTTATCTAAGTTTTCATGATGGTTTGAGCCAAGCGATAGCAAACAGTGATTCAGCTTTTCCAGGCGTTCGAGGTTCAACTTGCGTTCCGTCATGTCTCGAGACAAACCTAGAAAACCAGTCAAGACTCCATTAGAATCCCTAGATCGGAAGAGCGTCGT
>JBFXII010000413.1:0-3038 GCA_050176095.1 Desulfomonilaceae bacterium | reverse complement strand
CCGTGACTTTCTCTCCAAAAAATCAGCAGTGGGAGTTTTGGATAATATAATTCCTAAAGATGATCCTACCTTTGATATATATCTTAAGCTAGATTGGAAACCATTTTGCGAACTTACCGGCTACAACGAGCCTAACGCCGAGACATACATGGTATTTCTACCACCTGCTTTTTCTGGAAAAGATATTCGCAATCCTCTTCTGAAATTGGTCCATCACTTGGTTAGAAAAAGACCCGCTATTGACATGCGGGACAATGAGCTGATGGTGCAAAGGACAATTGAAGAATTCAAGGACCTTTATTCGGCTCTTATTATGTATTTTGAAGATCAAATTATCGAAGGCAACGCTGACTCAGTCACGCGTTTCATGTTCACAAGATTTGTCACCAAGTTGTTGGGGTTCAGAAGACGTATTTCTAAATTGCTCGGATATACTGGCGGTGAATCAATGGAACAAATCCCGATTCATCCAGAGATACGTGGCTTGGTGGCTCAATCCTACGCTCCTAAAGAATTTGAGAGCAAGCTGACCTTCCTCACTGGTGATAAAGAAATCTGGCTAGCTTTACCTGAAGACCTCAAGAATCATCCAGCCAGATTCATAGAAGCGTTAGAGAATTACCAAAGACCATCATTGACTTCATGGATGTCTTCAGTTGATAAAATATCTTCATCCAACTTGACGCTAGGTGATTTTCTAGATTTGGGATTTGACCCTACCCGGCTAAAGGAATTCAACCTGGATGGCCAATCCTATATTTTTGAGAGGGTCCAAGGGCAAATGGTCGGAATCACTGACCATAAAATGGAACTGTTAGACCTTCTAGATCCTCAATTGACTTCTTTACGGATCAAGAATACCCAAATCCTTCTAAACAAACCTTTACTCATAATCAAGGACCGAGGTAACGCATATATACTTCGTAAGAAAGTTGAAGGAATCCATTGGGAAGAAGCTATAGAACAGCTACAGACCACGCCGGATCTAAAAGAACTTAACTCAAATTTGCGCCTGGACCGGACAATTCAAAAAATTACGAAAAAAACATCGGAAAAAATTCAAAAAATTATCGCAAGTGATATGAATCACGTGATTGATCCATCGGGGTTCTTTGTATCTTGGGACATACCTAGCAATCGTCCAAAACTCGTTGTAGATATGAGCGGGGTGTATTTTCAGTCTCTTTGGATTTCGTGATCTTATAAAGACAAAAAAAAGCCCGACCCATTAGTCGGACTTTGGAGGGTATTAAAATATCAGGTCGGGCAAATAATCGGGGGAGGAATGGGCGCCAAATCCGGCTTATACCATCAAACAAATCTTAAAACAGAAACCCGACTTGAACAAATGCGCCATCCAGACTTGTATTGAGCGCATCCTGTTTAAGATCTTTCTGGAAGTAAGAATACCTGTAACCACCCTTTACGAAACCGAATCGACCAGTTTTTATAGGTATCATGTAGTTCAGCGCAGTTTCAGCGTCAAAGCCGAAGCTATCACTCAAAAACGCTATATCCGCCTTACAGTTCAAAGCCAAAGTGTTCCCTCGCCAATTCTTGAGCGCTTTTTCAAACTCCAGACCAACAACCGCTAGATTGCGTGAATCATCCCAGGTAAAAGCTCCAGTTGTTCCTACAGCGCTACCAACTGTTAACTTGTCCTGTATATACATCCATTCCGCAAACAAATTGGTTCTGCTACTTGATGTGTTGATCAGATTAATCCCTATACCAGCCCGATGCTCGAACCTCTCCCATCTAGAGAATATCTGTGTCTCCGCCGCAAACAACTGACCAGCAAACGAGAATGCGCTCGCGTTAGTCCCTGAACCGTCCATTTTTATTGGAGTGAAAGAATACCTGAGAGAAAATTTGGGACGAAGCTGATAGGCTGCCTCTACAGACCAAATTACATTTCCTGATTTTTTTAGCCCAAGATTGTTATTGAAATCAGCAGGACTACCAGTAAATGCCGCTCCAGCTAGACTTCGCCTGGCTTCACCATGGACTCTAGCGAAAAGAGCTTTCGGACCCGCAACGAACTGCCCCTGAGCAGGAACCGGTAATAGGTTATCCTGCGCCCAATTCATAGGATTAATTCTCGATATTCCCTCGAGGCCCCTCATTATTGAAGGCTTGACTTTCGTTGTAACAGGCTCTGCAGGTTTGACTTTGGATATCGTCTTGTAACCAGAAGACCCATCAATCGAAGCTGCCAGTTGATCGTACGTCATAATGGCCGACTCCGCCAAAGCAAACGATGCGGACCAAGCTACCAAAAAAGTCCACACAAACAACAACTTTGCACATTTTCTTAACATAACACCCTCCCTCAGGGTTCTAATGTGTTGCAAGGTGGAGATTAACCTGTTTTTTTATTTTGTCAAGAAAAATATCGAATATGAATGGATATTTATTAAAAAAAACTAGAAAATAGTTTATATAAATAACGGGTCAAATCGATAAATACTTTATGTTTAGGTATGTTATAGACATTAGCGCGCAAACTGATATCACGCGCCTAACTTTATATGTAAGACACATTTATCTGTATTTACACTACTATTTGTATTTGTATCGACAGATCAACTGGGAGTGGCTGCGTTTTTGACCATAAGCCTCTGGCTTTAAGGAAGTATTTGTTTGTAGTAATTCAGTGGTAGGTTTTTATTTGATTTAGAAAAAATCTTGAATTCGCAATAGCCCCACTTTTGAAGTCTAAATCGCAAAGCGGTCCAAATGACTCCGAGTCCATAGATGACTGATCTTCTAAAATTAATTGAGGAAGCTTCAGGAAAATATCTGGTTGGGCATGAAATTTCGCCTACATTGAAGTCAAAAAAGATGGCTTGGGCTATCATTTCGTTATCAAAAAGAAAATCATCTGAATTCTGGTTAAGTGGTAAGTTTTCAAGGCATTTACGAGAGAAGGCCCTGTAGCCAGAATGAAATTCGGACAATTTTGATCCAATGTTGAAGTTTTCGACGAGTGTAAGCACGCGTTTCGATATATACTTATACAGTGGCATGCCACCACT
>JBFXII010000412.1:0-3046 GCA_050176095.1 Desulfomonilaceae bacterium | reverse complement strand
CAGCTTTTCCATTATAGTATGCAGACGCCGAGCCCCGATATTTTCGGCTCGTTCATTGACTTCCTCAGCGAGATGGGCTATTTCAGCTATAGACTCTGCCGTGAATTTCACGTGAACATCTTCGGTCTTCAGAAGTTCCTGATATTGTTTTACCAGAGCGTTTTTCGGTTCTGTCAATATCCGAATGAAATCTTCTTTGGTCAGAGCAGATAATTCCGCTCTCAGGGGGAAACGACCCTGGATTTCAGGAATGAGATCCGACGGCTTAGAAACATGAAAAGCGCCTGCGGCTATAAATAGAATATGGTCTGTCCTTATTACACCATGCTTGGTGTTAACTGAACTTCCCTCTATTATTGGTAACAAATCCCTTTGTACTCCCTCACGAGAGATGTCAGGACCGTGATGTTGTCCATGAGACCCTGCTATCTTGTCCAATTCATCAATAAAAACTATACCTGTCTGCTCAACCCTCTCCTTGGCCATTTTCACAACTTTGTCATGATCCACCAGTTTATTGAGCTCTTCCTGTATTAGAATCTGCATGGCCTCAGTTGTTTTGACTCTTCTTCTCTTGGTTTTACCCGGAAATATGTTTGAAAACATATCCTTCAGGTTTATATCCATTTCTTCCATACCGGCTGGAGAGAAAACCTCAACAACCGGAATAGCGGACATTTGGGTTTCGATCTCAACCTCACGGTCGTTGAGTTTCCCACTTCTAAGCATACGCCGAAACTTCTCGCGAGTCTTTTGCGCCACGTCCACTTCCTCGTCATTGGTATCAGGACTCGGGGCCAATTGAGGACGACGTACCCTCCTCGGATTTCTAACCGGCAAGAGAATGTCCAGAAGTCTTTCCTCAGCTTGATCCTCAGCCTTTTGACGCAAGGCTTCATGTTCGGATTCACGAACCAAGTTGATACCGATCTCAAGCAAATCCCTGATCATCGACTCAACGTCTCGCCCAACGTACCCCACCTCGGTAAACTTGGAAGCTTCAACTTTTAGGAATGGGGATTGGGCTAGTCTGGCAAGTCTCCGGGCTATTTCAGTCTTACCAACCCCAGTAGGACCTATCATGATGATATTCTTCGGCGCAATCTCATCTCTGAGTTCTTCAGGAACCTGAGTCCGACGCCATCTGTTTCTTAAAGCTATAGCAACCATCCGCTTGGCGCGATGCTGTCCAATTATGTATTTGTCAAGTTCAGCTACTATTTTTCTTGGTGTGAAATTCTCCATGATTATCCGTTTCCATGAACATCAACAGGTATAAGGAACATAAACATTTACCCGAGGGCAAGAATGTGTTTCTACAAAAAATCTATTAGAGCTAACAAATTAAATGGACTCAATCACGAGTTGGTCATTGGTATACACGCAAATGCTAGCAGCAATGTTCATGGCAGTCTTTGCGATATCCAGCGAATTGAGTTCAGTATGTTCCAACAGAGCCCTGGCGGCGGCCAACGCATAGTTGCCTCCTGACCCTATGGCTATAACCCCATCATCCGGCTCAACAACATCTCCGGTTCCTGAAAGTAACAAGGTTTTTTCCTTGTCAGCTACTATTAAAAGAGCCTCCAGACGACGCAACATCCGGTCTGTGCGCCATTCCTTGGCTAATTCCACCGCTGCTCTGGACAAATTATTAGAATATTTTTCAAGCATTTGTTCAAATTTTTCAAGTAAAGTCAGGGCATCAGCAGTTGAGCCGGCAAATCCCGCGAGAATTTTAGAATCTTTACCGAGTATCCTGACTTTCCTGGCTGAATGCTTGACCACGGTGTCACCTAATGACACCTGTCCATCCCCTGCCATGACAACTTCCGTTCCCCGTCTCACACAAAGAATTGTGGTCGATCTTATTCTAGGGTTTTTCATGTGTTGTGACTCTTATTGAATTGTATTCTAATTTTTTAGGATAATACTAATCCTGTTTTTTTGTAAAGCCACTTCTTGGGTGAGAACGATCATAAACTTCCATCAGGCTAGCGAGATTCACCTTTGTGTAACGCTGCGTGGTTGATAAGTTTGAATGCCCCAACAGCTCCTGAATGCTTCTCAAATCGGCTCCTGAGTGCAAGAGGTGAGTGGCAAATGAATGCCTGAAACAGTGAGGCGATGCGTCTCTGACTATGCCGGCGTTCAGAAGCAATTCCTTGAGAATTCGCCGAACACTCCTGTCCGACAGGGGCCCGCCTCTGAGATTGAGAAAAAGAATTCCTTTGTTATTCTTCGTCTTGCTGGATGTTTCTATCAATCGGCGTGTATCTAAATATAGTCTAAGCGCTTCCAGAGCCTTCGAGCCAACCGGAACATATCGTTCTTTAGACCCCTTTCCCATCACTCTTACCCAACCGTTTTGGAGATCAACATCATTGAGAGTAATCGACACAAGTTCTCCAACTCGTATACCCGTGCTGTAAAGCAATTCAAAAATTGCCACATCTCTGGAGAAGGCATCTGAGTTCCTGGAAAAAAAACGATCCATCTCGTCCGCATTCAAAGACCGCGGCAGAGCCTTTTCCTTCTTGGGGGATGTAATTGAAGAAGCAGGATTTGAAACCAAAACGCCTTCCCGGACCAGGAACTTAAAAAAGCTCCTTATGGCCGCCAGTTTTCTACCAGCGGACGCCTTGGCTATACGCCCATATTTCCTGGCAAGAAACGCTCTAATCGTATTCTTGTCAATATGACTAATGTTTCGGAGAACTCCTTTCTGACCCGATGTTTCTATATAATTCTTGAATTCCTCTAGATCGTTAAGATAAGCCTTTACCGTATTAGAAGATCGCATTTTTTCGGTTTCTAAATGACGTCGGAAAGCCTCTATCGCATTTTCGAAATTCTACTAAGCAGCTCCGAGATTAACCTTTAATCAATAACATTACAATATCACGATTCTTTTTATAGCTGAAACTGCCGCGGCAGGATCATCAATAACCTGAAACAGATCCATGTCATCAGGACAAATCATTCCGTGTTTCATCAACATGGTTTTCTTGATCCATGTTATGAGATCCTTCCAATAGTCCTTACC
>JBFXII010000411.1:0-3086 GCA_050176095.1 Desulfomonilaceae bacterium | reverse complement strand
GAAATCCTGCAAATAATAAGGATAGCTGCTGAAATCGGTGTTCGCAAGATCCGCGTTACAGGAGGAGAGCCAACTGTAAGACGAGGCGTAGTGGATTTCATTAAAAGACTGACTTCCATTAACTCAATCGAGGATGTGGGGCTTACGACCAATGGCGCTCTTTTAGAACTCATGGCTCAAGATTTGAAAAAGGCAGGCCTGAAAAGAATTAACATTAGTTTGGATTCATTGAGACGTGAGACGTTTGCTTCCATAACTGGTAGCGACATGCTCGAGAGGGTAATGAAAGGCATCGATAAAGCTCTAAGTATAGGTTTTCAGCCTGTGAAGCTAAATGTTGTCCTGTTAAAAGGCATTAATGAACTCGATGTTCCAGAATTTGCTCGAATGACCATTGATGAGCGAATAGATGTACGGTTTATAGAAAGGATGCCGTTTGGAGGTGAGAATACTCCTGAGAGTTCACCCGATCCATTTAGCGCGTTGAAAGTCCTTGATATAATTCGGGAAGATGTCGGAGATTTGATCCCTGAGAATCGTGGACCGCTCGATGGCCCTGCAAGCATGTTCCGTCTTGCTGGAGCCAAAGGAAGGATAGGAGTCATTGATCCTGTAACTGGACATTTTTGTGGAGATTGCAATAGGCTCAGATTAACTGCAAAAGGGGCATTGAGGCCTTGTCTTTTGAGCTCAAAGGAAATTGATCTGAGATCGATTCTTAGATCTGGGGCTGACAAAGGAGAAATTGCGAATACAATCAAAACAGCGGTAAATTCTAAACCAATAGGAAGGGCGGCCCGTCTTTCCGCTATGTCCGATGGAATGAATAGCATCGGAGGGTGACATCCTAAGATAATGTTTTTATAGAATAATATGAATGATCTCTCCTTCTTCAAAAACACTGTCTGTTATCATTATTAACAGAAACACCTCTAAACTCTTACTAGATTGCCTTCGACACATTTACGAGTCTGATCTAGACAGAAGAATTGAGGTTATTGTTGTCGACAACGGTTCAACCGATGATTCCGTAGCAGTGGTCAGGGCTAATTTTCCCCAAACAATGGTGATCGAGGCCAACCGAAATCTGGGTTTTGCGAAAGCTAACAACTTAGGGTATCAGAACTCCACCGGAGACCAAATACTTTTGGTCAATACTGACGCCATGCTCTACAGAGACTGTATTTCAGAGCTTATGGCGCAGATGGAAGCTAATCCGCGAGTGGGAATGCTCGGGCCTCAATTGGTCAATCCTGATGGTAGTAGGCAGACATCATATGAGATTACGCCGACCCTATTATCCGAAGTAGTTGGTCGAGGGGTTTTAAAATTCTTATTTCCGAGTCAATACCCCGGTAAAAAGACAATTGTATCAACGGTCTTAGAAGTAGAGACACTTATAGGCGCGGTGCTTCTGATCAGAAGAGCTGCTTGGGAGGCGCTGAATGGTTTTGATGATGAATATTTCTTTTTTTTCGAGGAGACGGACTTAGCTTGCAGGCTGAGAAAGTCTGGGTGGTTGGTATGCCACGTTCCTCAGGCCAGGGCTATTCATTTCCAAGGCGCCACCGCAAAACAATACAACGCGGCTCCGAGAATCGAATATTACAGGTCTAGATATCTATTTTTCCGAAAGATGTACGGTCGATCAAGTGAATTAATTCTCAAGATAGCCCTAACTCTAAACCTGACACTTAACACATTGTTACTCGGACTCGCCACAATAGTGTCTTTGGGCCGGTCCGAGAGGATTAATCAGAAACTTGTTCAACGGGGAACCCTTTGGTTGTGGCACATGAAAGGTTTTCCAATTGAAGCTGGGCTCCCCAGAAATTAGACAATTCAATGGTCTCTACGCCACTGCGAATACCTTACCAGAGCCCCAAGGGCTGTGACAGCCCTCTCAGGACTAGCTAAGACCGGTAGGCCTTGATCCTGGAGTTCCCTAATGAAAAATTCAGACCTATCGCAGTAGCTGCCGCCTACCACGGGTTTTCCAAACTTGGTTGAAAATTGGCTAGCTATGGCGCTCTGAGTTTGAATATACTGATTGGCAAATGTAGCTGCCTGATCTTTTTCGACTCCTGCGCCTACAACCGCCTGTATGACCCTTTGATGAGGCATGAGGCAATATATGAAGAGCGAATCGACGCTATCATCGGAAAGCAGGATTTCCGGAATGGTTCCGAGATAATCACTATAATTTTTTGCGAATGTCAGATCAACCGGGTTTTTTACACTTGCCGTTCCTGGCACAAGAGCTTGCAATTTTTCCAAGGTATCATTGCTAAATGGCGAAAGTGTAAGGCCTGCCCGTTCAGCGGCATCCGCCGCGGCAGCTCCAGGGCCTCCTGAGTGAGTTAATATAGCGGTTCTGTTGCCTCTAGTTAGCGGTTGGCTGCCCAATACGTAGCAGAAGTCAAAAAGCTCTTCTATCGAGCGGGCGCGTATTATTCCTGATTGTTTGAATATTCCGTCATACAAAGAATCTGAACCGGCCATGGCTCCGGTGTGAGACATACCGGCCCGACGCCCGGACTCAGACCCTCCGATGTAAAATGCGACTATTGGTTTCTTACGGGATACCTCCGTGGCTACTCTTACAAATTCCCGTCCACGCCTTATTCCTTCAATGTAAAGCGCAATGACTCTAGTTTGAGGAGATTCTGCCAAATATTCTATGCAGTCAGTGAGGTCTGTCATGGCTTCGTTGCCTAAGCTAAATCCCTCACTGTAACCAAGTCCGAATTTTTCAAGGTGAACGAACATCTGAGTTATGAAGCTTCCACTTTGAGAAGCCATTCCAATAAATCCAGGTTTGGCGTCATAAGGGAAAAATGTTGTATTAAGCTTGTGATACGGGTTTATGACTCCAATACAATTTGGACCCACAAATTTAATGCCGTATTTATTTGCTATATCAACTATCTGTTGTTGGAGTTCTTTACCATGAGATCCTTCTTGTTCGCCAAAACCAGCGGAGACAATGATAGCTCTATCTATGCCGGATTTCCCACAATCCTCGAGCACTTCTGGAACCACATTGGTGGGCAGGACAAGGACGGCCAGGTCTACAGGGCCTGGAA
>JBFXII010000410.1:0-3087 GCA_050176095.1 Desulfomonilaceae bacterium | reverse complement strand
CTGCCGAGCAAGGCCCTTGCCACGGCAAAATTCCTGAATCCGCAGACGGGACCTATTTACATTGAAGGAGCAGAACCGGGGGACACACTGGCAGTCAAAATCGTCAGCATTGAACCCACACGGGATTTTGCGGTGAGTTGCTTTATCAACTACTTTGGCGGTCTCACATCAACACCATTTACTCGATTTCTCCAAGAACCGCTAAAGGAGAAGACCTGGATATGGCAACTGAAGGACAGCTCTCAAGGAAAGTATTTCATCAATGACGAGATACGGGTAAAAGTCCCTTGGGAACCATTTGTGGGAACCTGTGCTGTCGCTCCTGATTTAGAAGCCATTTCCTCACTCTCACCTGGACCGTTCGGCGGCAATCAGGATGTCCCCGACGTGCGTCCGGGAAACACTATCTATCTCCCGGTGTTCAACCCGGGAGCCCTCTTCTTCACGGGCGATTGCCATGGTCATCAAGGACAGGGTGAGGTGTGTGGGGTTGCCCTGGAAATCACTGCCAAAGTGACCGTCGTCTTCGATGTCATCAAAAAGAAATCAATCGCCTGGCCAAGAATTCTCGCGCCCAATAAGATCATGACGATCGGAAGCGCCCGACCGATGGAGGATGCCGCGAGAATTGCCAATGTGGAGCTTTGTCTGTGGCTTGAGGAGGAATTCGGCTTTACGCGGTGGGAGGCTTATGAACTACTCACTCAGGTCGGCGGAATGTACGTGGGTAATATGGTGGACACCACTTTTTCTTTGGTGGCGAGCATTGACAAGAAATATCTCGTCCGCGAATAATCCCGGCATCCCGGAGCAAGCTTCGGGGTGTTTCGATTCTTTCCTTGGGCAGTAAACAGCACTGCCCAAGGAAAGCCATAGGAGGTTACCCATATGAATGAAACAAAAGCTCCGAATTTATCACTCATGCTGATTGTAAACTTCCTGTTTCTGGCATTTGCCTATGCCGGTCTTTCCACTTGGAGCGTGGCGATTCCCAACCTCCAGAAGACCTTTAACCTTTCGGCAACGATGATCCAGTTGGGTGGTTCAATGCTGATGCTCGGTTACGGTATCGGCAGTCTGGTGGAATCGATCATTTCGGCGAAGATCGGTCTCAAGAAGACTGGGCTTTTGGCCGCCGTGATGCTTCTTGTACCGCAATTTCTTATTCCCTACATTCCCTCTTACAGCCTGATCTTGTTTCTCCGTTTCATTCAGGGCTGGGGGATTGTCTGGTTCATCACGGTCGCTATGGTTACCGGTTGGTTCCCGATTGAAACCCGCGGCGTTGCCTCCGGCGTGGTTGGGGGCAGCATCCCTTTCGGCGTCGGTATGGGAGGAATCATTGCTGGCTGGCTGATCGCCCAAGTGGGAAGCTGGCAGACAAGCTTCATGTATTTCGGCGCGATTGTTATCGTGATCGTGGCCATCTGGCTGGCCGTCGTGAAAGATCCGCCTAAATCTGCGGAAACACCTACAGCAAAGGTAAAATCCACGGTCAGCCCATACAGTTACGCGGCAGGTTGGTTAGTAGCCTTCGCCCTGTTTTTTAACTTCGTGGCCCTGATTGGTCTCTACACGGTTTTGGGTCCCTATCTTTACCACCTCGGTTATCAGTCAACACAGGTCGGAACAGGATTGCTGGCTTGCGGTCTCATAGGCGCGATCACCACTCCACTGTCGGGGATTATAGGCGACGCGATTGTCCGGAAGGGCGGCTCACCAGTAAAGGTCAGGGCATCCATCATGGGTTTTGCTTTCCTGATTGCTGCCGTTACCGCTTTTCTTGTTCCGGTAATAGCACCGGCAGGTTACGGCGCCATGCTGTTCATTGCAATTCTGGCGGGAGCAGGCGTTCCTATGACGAATGCTTCCATTGGGGCACTTCCAACTGATATGCTGAAAGACCCTATCATTGCCAACAAGCTCTTCGGTTTGATGATTTTGATTGGTGCAGCGGTGGGAGGAACATTGGCCCCCGTCGTGGCCACGGCAGTTGCAACTAGTGCAGGTTGGAATATGGGATTTGCATTCTTGGGAGTAGCTGCGCTTCTCGGATGCCTCCTGAGCTTCATCACACCGAAATTTGAGGTCAAATGACATATGGCTGCCGCACCTGTTCCTCCGGTTGGAACTCGTGCGGCAGCCAAAATTGTTCCGTCCCTCGGGATCTGAACCACCCCCCCCATGCCTCCCGGTTTATTCTTCGGGAATATTGATATCTGCTTGACGTTCATCAATTTCATTGAGCGCTTGTATGCAATATGGATGAAAAGGTGGAAATGGGACACTGGATACAACTTACGGGAATGAACACACGAAGGCCTGGCAGCCAATTTTGTAATCTTGTGGCCTGCGGAAGCCTTCCTGAAGTCCACAACTATCCGACCTTTAAGATATACTTGATTTTAAACGGTTATAAATGATGTTATTCCGTCAATAAGTGTGATAGCCTGGGTGGCAGGAGGCGTAGATGGATTTATCCCGTCAAAAGAAACCTGTAAGGGGAAAAATATCAGCCATGATTCTCAAAGTAGCCGAAGGATTTTTCGATATGGGAGAGACTTTGGAGGAGAGAAAAAATCTCCTGCAATTAGCATGTTCTGCTTGGAATATTGCTTGCTTTGAATCGCCCAAGCGGTATGAGTATATCGAAAGATACATCGATAAATTCCGGGAAGTCAATAACCCTCCGGAAGAGGTTTGCAGAGACCTACGAGAGGACATGCTGAAACTAATGGAGCAGAAGGACAAACTCTATCCAAAGAGCAATGTGCAAATACTTCACTCGGACATATCTGTCGTAGAGGGGAAAGAGCATGTGGTTGTCCTGTCAACCCCATTTTTGGGTAAGTGCGAACAACAGCCCGCACCAGAGCTTATGTTTTGATCCATTAACCCGGTTTCGACAGTGATAGGTAAGCGATTCGGAGATAGTTGAGTTATTACATTCATTTACGTCATGCCTGTTTTTTTGTCGTGTGCCTATGGATTTCGGGGGTATTTTGAATGCGCTGTATCCTCTTCGGTGGCGATATATTTAGTAGTTTAAGGATGTTGAGTTGTTCTTTTGTCGGTTCGGTGGTCTGT
>JBFXII010000409.1:0-3089 GCA_050176095.1 Desulfomonilaceae bacterium | reverse complement strand
CCGCCGAAACTGTTCAGGGCTACCTTAACCCATACCCAAAGAGCGCCCCCGAAACTGATCGGCCCTGACAGTGTTCCTTCACACTCAGACTTTTCGGTTTTGACATTCAGGATATCCATTTTTCTCCCAAAATATCCCCGTGTAGGAATGGATCAAAATACAAGAGCTTACAGACGGGGATACTGTTGCATAAAAATTCTACCTCTCAACAGGACCACCGCTCTCTATCCAGCTCGTTATTCCCCCTTGCAAAAATCTTACATCCGGATGTGTGGACGAGAGCTTTTCGGCAACTGACTGGCTTACTGATCCACCTCTGACACAATAGACAACCACTGGCCTATCCAGTGGGACAGAATCTCCCCATTCTCCAACCAGTGACGGATCAAACCATTCTGCGCCTACTATTTTTCCTGGAGAGTCCTCAAAGTCGGCCTTCCTGCGCACATCCAGGATGATGGGCTTTTCATCACCTCCAAGCAAACTACCTAATTCCTCATGAGTAACAAAACCTGGCATACCTTCACCTCATTAGATTAACTTTACCCGAAACACAAATACCCCAAATGCCTGGAAATTCGCCGCTTGTAGCGGCGCAACAGCTGGTGGTTATGGTACAGGAGGCTCATGATCTTTACAAAAAGGGGCTTCTCCAACTACTGGTAACTGACACACTCTGCACAAACCCTTCCTAACTGGATCAGTCATGTTGGAGCATGGTTCCGTCTCCTGACTTTTGGCTAAAACCTGGATTTCAGCCTCCTGATCTTTTCTTGCTTCCTTTTCTGACATCGCCAAGACCCCCTTTTTTATAAAACTCCCGAAGCAATGATATCATTTGCTTCTGGAGATAGCCCAATTTTTGTGCTCGATGAAGAAATTAAGGTTCATCAACAATAAGAAATTTCTTCACCGGTGCCTGGGTTGTCTTGACAATAAGATACATATGTATCATAATAGTATAAAGTGTTATATGGAGGTCTCTGATGACTGACAATGTCGAGGGGAAATGGCTGCTTCTTATTCACCAGATACCACCAAAACCTGGATATCTGAGAGTCAAAATATGGAGAAGACTGCAGAGTTTGGGAGCTGTAGCCATCAAGAATTCCGTCTACGTGATTCCCCGAAACGAACAGACTCTGGAAGATTTTCAATGGGTACTGAGGGAAATAGTTCAATCGGGAGCCGAAGCGTCCATTTGCGCTGCCAATTTCCTGGATGGTCTCAGCGACGACCAGATTGAGGCCATATTTCAGGCGGCAAGGCAAGCTGATTATGCTCAGATGATTGAAGAGGCTCAAGAAGCCCTTGATTTGGCTCCCTCCACCGGATCTATGAATCCAGAAGATCTCCAGGCGCTTGACGGAGCATTGGGACGTCTGAAAAGGAGATATTCAGCTGTTTCCAGCATTGACTTCTTCGGAGCGCCAGGAAGAGAAGAAACCTCCAGTTTACTAGACCGATTTGAATCCCTCTTGTCACAAGTCAGACCTGGCGAACGCACGAAACATACAGGCGCCGAAAGTTTTGATTTAAGCGAATATCAAAGTCGTACCTGGGTTACACGTAAGGGGGTTTACATTGACAGGATGGCTAGCGCCTGGCTCATTCGTCGGTTTATCGACTCCGAGGCTTGCTTCCGATTCGTCTCTGAACGTTCATATCGTTCAAAGGAAGGAGAGTTAAGATTTGACATGTTTGACGGTGAATTCACCCACGAAGGCGACAAGTGCACTTTCGAAGTACTGGTCGAGCGTTTTTCAATTAATGACAAAGCCGTCACCAATATAGCCAGGATCGTTCATGAACTCGATCTCAAACAAACACCTTTTCGGATAGACGAAAGCTCCGGGGTATTGGCTCTGATTAATGGAATGGTTGCAACTGTCAAATCCGATGAGATCAGGTTGGCGAGAAGTTCAACAATGTTCAACGACCTTTATGAGAACTTTCGACGAAAATGACAAAAGAGGAGTAATGGGCCATGCCAAGCATAGAAAAACATTCTGAAACAAATCGAGATCGCACGGGCAGGGATTATCTGGAACTGCACGAATGGATTGACAAGGATCCACTGACCAAAGTGGAACGTCACGACATCACCAAAATTCATGAATACGGCCAGATGATGCTGGACAAGTACGGCAGCGAGGGTCTGCAGGAATATCTCCAGCACATCCATGACGATCTCCTGGCCCGATTCGGCCACGTGAAGGAAGATCTGGAGAAATCAGTTCAGGATACGCTCGCTTATTTCGGCGTCTCAGCCAGGCCCGGCAAGGCGTTGCCCTCTGAGTATGAAACACTTCTTGCAGACTTGGAATTACTGAGCCAATCCGGGGTTGCGCCGGGCGACGTGATTCATTGCCAGAGAGTGTGTCGAAAAGCTCTTGAGATAGCTTCAAAAATTAACAAACCACTCAACTACAACCTGATCGCAAGGGGCGGACTCTTACATGATCTGGGCAAAGCGAAAGGCCGAGCTGATGATCATGGGTATCTTGGCGCAGAGATTGCCAGATCGATGGGACTCCCCGAGGAAATTCTTAGAATTATGGAGACACACGTTAAGGCCGGATTGACAATTGACGAAGCCCGGGAGGCCGGCATACCCGCGAAAGACTACACGCCTGAAACCTTGGAAGAAAAGATCGTTGTTTATGCGGATAAACTTGTGGACATAATTTTCTCGGCCGACAATGTGGTTTCATCAGAAGATGAGGCTGAAAAACGTTTCATTGAGATACTGTCAACTCATCCCAAATTGGCAAAAAGTCAAAAAGCGGCTCAAAGACAGATCAATAACCATCTGGAAATACAGTCGATGATTAAGACGCATTAGTTTTCGGAGGCTCGAGATGAAAACCACGGATAATTCCAGTGAATATATGGGAAGTACGTTTAGCGGTCTGTGCGCTGTGGGTTTTCTGGCCCGAGCTTCGTATGGACTGGCCAGGACTCCTGTTCTAGCGCTTTTTGCCGCTTCTTTTGGAGTAGGTCCTGAAGCCATAGGGCTGGCTGTGGCCATATCAACTGTCACCGGCGTTTTCTTTAAAATGCCTGCAGGTGTTTTGTCCGACGTTATC
>JBFXII010000408.1:0-3097 GCA_050176095.1 Desulfomonilaceae bacterium | reverse complement strand
GATCTATTGTCTCAAAGGGAAAAGCTTTCTTATTAGATGTAGAGTGACGCGGGCGTCCCTCGCGGATGCATATGGCCCGAAGTATTTCTCCCCATCGGATTCAATTCGTTGTGTTCTTATAAGTGAAAGTCGTGGGAACTCATGCGAAATGTTTAATCTGAGAGAAAAAAAAGATTTGTCGTCTCTAAGATTCACATTGTATTTCGGGCGATGTTCTTTGATGAGATTATTTTCTAGAATGAGGGCTTCTTTTTCAGTCTGTGTTAATATCGTGCGAATATTTTCTACTCGCTCAATCATGAAACGAACTTTGATTCTTTCGTCTCCACTCTTTGAAAAATAGCTTCTAACTCTATGCCGTAGATTACCAGCCTTACCCACATAGATAATTTTTTGGTTCTTATCCTCCATCAAGTAGACGCCAGGGCTCGTTGGAAGAGTTTGCAAAAATTTTTCATCTACAGGCATAAATTGTTCCTAAATTTTTCTGCGCCATCAAGATCAAGGAATTTGCTCGCATTAAACGATTGTCATTGTGGTTGCTTCAAGAATCAAGATCAAAAAACACTGGCGTTAATGAAGATACGTCTTGCTAAGACATAAAGCAATTTGCTAGTAGTTATTATTTGACTATTTAGCATTAGCATGTGGATGGTAGAGGTTCCACTTATGAAAAAAAACCACGACCGAAAAGTAGCTGAAACAAAATTTCTTGAGGATAAAGGACGAATCACTAACAAGGAAATGGCGAAAAACCTTGGCGTTCATCCAGCTACCGTAGCTCGATGGAAAAAAGCTGATGAATGGGACCTAAAATTGATGCAGACATTATCCGAACCTGAACCTGCTACTCAACGATTTGTGGACACCTTTGACACTGACGTAAGACACATTAGGTTGCTTAACGAACGTATCGATTCTTATCTTTCAAAAAAGGAATTACTCACTTCGGAGATACTAGAGCTCTCAGAAGCAAAACTGAACCTGATAAATTGCATGGAAATTATTAGTGAAAATGCAAGATTTTGTGCTGGCAGTGAATTCGATGATCCTTCGAATTTGGATTATGAATAACAATTTTTTAAGGAGCAGCTATGATTGAGATGAGATTTCATGGCCGGGGAGGTCAAGGCGCCGTTACATCGGCAGAGTTAGTAGCTCAGGCGGCCATTGGGACAGGGAGATTTGCCACGGCCTTTCCTAGTTTCGGACCGGAAAGACGCGGCGCGCCCGTCGTTGCTTTTGCTCGTGTAGATGATCAACCGGTTAGAACGAGGTATAAGGTTTATAACCCTGACGTCGTTATAGTTTTAGATCCCTCCTTGTTGGAGATAGCCAATCCGTCCGAGGGATTAAATGAAAAGGGCATACTAATAATAAATTCTTGTGAGGACGCCCAGACAATCAGGGCCAAGATAGGTTATTCCGGACGACTGGCTTTGACTGATGCAAGCAAAATTGCAAGAGAAGTCATTGGGCTTCCCATCACCAATACGACGATGGTAGGGGCTCTCGTAAAAGGAACTGGAATTCTAAGTGTTGAGTCATTAAAAGGTCCCTTTGAAAAAAGGTTTGGGAAAATCGCTTCCAGAAATATTGAAGCCATGCAGCGTGCTTTTAATGAAACCACAATTTACGAATAGAGTGTTGTTTAAAGTCAATCAAGAATTTTTATCTCTTGCATTTGCTGCCTGAGTTAACGGAGGAGACAGTGACAAAACCTATGGATCAAATCTTATGGCATGAAATTGAGCCCGGAGGAGTAATTACCGAGCCTGGAAACGCGTCATGCTATCACACTGGAGCCTGGAGATCGCAAAAGCCGGTGTATGACCCAAATGTTTGCATAAAATGCTGGCGCTGTTACATCATGTGTCCAGAAAGCGCCATTTCCGCCGATTATGAGAACAATGTCTTTGTGTGGAATTTTGATTACTGTAAAGGCTGTGGGATATGCGCTTATGAGTGCCCCGCCAAAGCAATCGTGATGGAGGAGGATTAGTAATGGGGCAAAAAGTAGGAATTGAAGTTTCGATAGCGGCGGCTGATGCAGTGGGTTTATGCGATGTGGATGTAGTGGCCGCTTACCCAATCACCCCACAAACTCACGTGGTGGAGCATCTTGCAGAGCTTTGCGCTTCTGGGCATCTAGATGCCGAGTTTGTTCCAGTGGAGAGTGAACACTCTGCCATGAGCGTCTGCTGTGGCTCTGTTGCAGCCGGAGCTCGAACATTTACTGCGACCTCAGCCCAAGGCTTGGCGCTAATGTCCGAAATCGTGTTTATTGCTTCATCGATGAGGCTGCCCCTTGTGATGTTTCTGGCAAATCGCGCTCTAAGCGCTCCTCTTTCGATTTGGAACGATCATTCTGACACGATGATGATCCGCGATTGCAACTGGATTCAGGTTTTTTGCCAAAATGGCCAAGAAGTCTACGATGCCATCTTTCATGCTTTCAAAGTTGCTGAAGACAAAAGAGTGTCTCTCCCTGTCATAATCAATGTAGATGGGTTCGGTCTAACTCATGTCATCGAGCCTATAGAGTTTTGGACTAAGGAGATGGTTAAGAAATATTTACCTCCCTTTGAGCCCCTCAACACACTTCACCCTGATAAGGTAGTGACTATGGGGGCTTTTGGGATGCCGGAAATTTTTACGGAGGCCAAGAAAGCCCTGGATGAGGCAATATGGAATTCGGCGCCAGTCATAAGCGAAGCTTGGGATGAATTGGCTCAACTTACCGGACGTCAATACCGGCCCGTCGAAACCTACAAAACAGAAGGAGCCGAAACGCTTATTCTGGCCATGGGATCAATCTGTGAAACAGCGTCTATAGCTGTTGACGAAATGAGAGCTAGTGGTAAGAAGGTTGGTCTTCTAAACTTGCGATTGTGGAGGCCTTTACCCACAGAAGAGATCAAGAAAGTGTTGTCGGGAGCCAAAGATGTTGTGGTGTTGGACAGAGCGTTGACGCCAGGAGGGGCTAATTCACCCCTAACTTCCGAAATCAGAACGGTGATGTACGGCGAACCGGTTCGACCCAATATCTATTGCATGGTTGCTGGTCTTGGCGGTCGAGACGTTACCCCCTCAGATA
>JBFXII010000407.1:0-3101 GCA_050176095.1 Desulfomonilaceae bacterium | reverse complement strand
GGATTTTTCTAAAATAGTCAATGTAAACCATGTTATAAAAGACAGGGTTCGGACTCTTAAGCCGATTAAAACTTTGAAGAAAATGGCCATTGGGGCCTCCAAATTCCGAGAAGTTGTCAACACCGATACAAGTTTTTTCCGGATTAGTAATCAATGATGACAAAAAAGAAAATCCATGCCATACACCGACATTAACGAAACAGTCGTGCTTTGACATCGCTTCCACTGATCGGCATACAAGAGCGGCTATGGCCAGTGTAGACATTTTCGGAGTGTCTTTAAGAATCAGGAAACTGCGCCTTAATTTGCTCCCCCCCTCAGGAATGATTGTGTTCATGGCTTCCAAAAGCATTCCAAATTTCTCCGGAATGCCGTTTTCCCCACGAGTTAGAATGCGTTTGAGCCTTTTTTCGTAAAAATCATCGCTGACCGGTAACTGAAAATCAGGTTTTATAAATCTAAAACCCAAGCTTCTTAAAAAATGTTCATAGATCATATTAGCCTATTATTTTTAATCAAAGCGTTAGCATTCACTAAATGATGCTCGCATCAGTCAACATGTATTTCAATTTTTGCTGCGTCCTGTTCGGGAGTGACAGCAAGGATTTTGTGATTTCCAGAACCTGCCCTCCAATAAAACTCGTAGGGCGCATCGGTTCGAGCTACCTCGACCCCATTGACAACCCAGATTATGTAAGGAACCACATACTGGGGAACTGCTTTTAATCCTATTTGTAGATTATTGTCTGGAGGCATTACAAAACGGTCTCCGTCATGCGGGTTTGTTATCGAGATCCTTGCTCTCCTATTAGAGCCATGCGGTATACCAGGTTGTTGGGTATTTTTCTCCCATTCATTCGAATTCTTGCTATCCTGAATCTGCTTAAGCCTAAACCTTCCTGCTCCAAGATTCAACTCGCGCTTATGAAGCCAACCGGCGTATTCTGCCTCGAGAAAAACAATATTATCTCGCAAGAAATTGTCCTCAACAAACGGTGTCGCAAGAAAATCTTGTTTTATTTGAACGGTTTTCGAACCATACAGGTTTGAAATAACGTCCTTCAAGATCGGCCCACAGGCATTAGCGCCAGAAAGACCCGATGATGGCCTACCATCAAAATTTCCTGCCCAAATCCCAATTACATAATCGCTTGTATAGGCGATTGCCCAAGCGTCTCTGAACCCATCGCTAGTTCCAGTTTTGACTGCCACTGGAAAGCCAAAATCAAAAAAATGTGGATTACCGAACATCAGTACTCGAGCATTCTGATCACTCAGAATCTGGGTGATTTTGAATGCTATTTTAGATCCAACTACCCTCTTACGTATTATCGGCTCATCAAGAAATATCCTAAGTCTACCAAAATTACCCTTATTGGCCAGACATGCGTATGCCTGCACGAGGTCAAAGAGTTTCACCTCAAGGTTTCCAATTGCAATACCATATCCATATTGTTCATAGTTCTTGGTCTTGTTATTGACAAGTTCAAGCTGTTCAAGCAATTCAAAGAATTTGCGTATCCCAATTGTTTCAACCGTCTTCACAGCGGCCAAATTCAGCGAGGACCCAAGAGCTTCTCTTAAAGTCACAGGACCATGTTCAATTCTGTTAGCATTGAGAGGAATATAATCTCCAATCGGGGTTTTGAAAGTCTTTGAAGTATCTGGAATTATGGAACTTACCAAATACCCGTCAGCAAGAGCCTCAGAGTATAAAAATGGTTTTAGCGTGGAACCAGCGGACCTCATAGAGATAGCCCCATTGTTGTATCCACTATTAGTCATACCATATCGAATACTTCCCATGAGGGAAAGTATCTCAAGATCTTTTACTGAAACGATTATTGCTGCAGCCTGTTTTATGCCTTTTCCAGCAAATCTAGTTTCATGAGATACCAAAATCTCCTCTAGATTTTTCTGAACATCATGATCTAGAGTTGTTTTTACCAGCTTGCGACGATTTCGATTTTTCGATAGGGCCAATTCTGTAAAATGTGATGCTTCCCTTGGAATTCGTCTTTTGCGGAATCTAATTTGACTGCCCTTGTTCCTGGTTGCTTCTTCAAGTGAAATGAACCCACAGGAAACCATTCGATCTATGATCCTATCTTTCTCCTTTATCAGAAGGTCTTTTCCCTGAGGTTTCGTCGGATCGAATCTTGAGGGGGAACGAGGTAACGCGGCTAAAGCCGCAGCTTCAGAAATGCTCAACATTTTCAGATCTTTGTTATAATAAACAGTTGATGCGATTCCTACACCCTTAAGATATCCTCCCATAGGCGCTAGATTGAGATTGAGCTCGAGTATTTCATCCTTGGACAATTGCCATTCCAGCCTTAATGCACAACAAAACTCAATGAATTTTGATTTAAGATTTCTAGGTCTTGGCTCAAGCATCCTGACGACTTGTTGGCTTATCGTTGAAGCTCCAGATACTATCTTACCAGAGATCATGTAACTATAAATTGCTCTCATCGTAGCTATTGGATCAAATCCGAAATGGTCATAGAAACGCTTATCTTCGGCAGCTATAAAGGCATTTTTCACAAGATCTGGAATTTGGTCATGCATTAACCAGATCATGTATTCGCCTTGTTCGTTTGGTTCGAGTCGTAGAATTCGGGAGTTGCGGTCAATCACCATTGTGCCGACAGATTTTCTCTTCTCCGTCAGGGCAACTCTATAATCCGGGCTTTTCAGCAGGGCAATTGAGAGACAGATCGAAATAAATACCATGAAACTTAGTAAGATTATCAAAACAAATTTTAAAAAGGTGTGTTTCACGGTTTTGTTGTATTAATTTTTTGGATTGATCAGCCCTAAATTTTTGGTGATTGTATCAGCCGGGGCAAGGACCTATCAGGGGTTGTCACTTACTTTGGTCATTTAGATTTCTTAGTTTGTTTACCGCTTGGTATACTACATTTGCAGCATGGTCAATCTCCTGTTCGGTGGTAAATTTACCCAAACTAAATCTTAGTGCTCCTTTTGCGTATTCGACAGGAACCTTCATAGCCTCAAGCACATAAGAAATTTCGATATGATCAGAATGACATGCAGCACCGGAAGAAGCTGCAACCTCCAGACCGATTTCCTCCAGA
>JBFXII010000406.1:0-3111 GCA_050176095.1 Desulfomonilaceae bacterium | reverse complement strand
TCTTAAATTTGGAAGCCTGGCTCGACATCACTTCTCTCCGACAGTTAAACAGCTCTAAGTGAACAAAACCACATGATACGATTGACAGTCAGCAGGCGTTTTCTCCTAGCTAACAAACTGTATAAATCCAAAAAACTTGATCCTAATTCAAAACGGCAAAAAAATCCCTAATTCGTTTGTCATTCTCCACGGATTTTAGTTCTGCCATTGTGCCTTCAGCTATTATTCCTTTTTCCTGACCATCCAGCATGATGATACGGTGGGCGATTCTGGACACACTTGCGAGTTCATGTGTGATCACAATTATCGTTGTGCCTAATTCCCGGTTTATGGCCATGATCGTTTCATCAAGCTCAGCGCTTGTAACGGGATCCAATCCAGCTGAAGGCTCATCAAAAAATAGCATCTTTGGATCGAGAGCCATTGCCCTAGCTAACGCCGCCCTCTTCTGCATACCACCGCTAAGCTCGGAAGGAAAAGACTGGGCATGGCCCGCCAGACCAACTTCAGCTAATCTTAATGCAACGATCTTCTCAATAAGTTCGTGAGGAAGACTAGAGTACTGAATCAAGGGTAGCGCTATATTTTCAGCAATTGTCATGGAGCTGAATAGGGCCCCAGATTGAAATAAAACACCGATCTTTTTCATAAGATCTTTTGGCCCACCTTCAACTATCGAGGGACATTTCTCCCCGTCTAAAAATATCTCTCCGCACTTGAGCTCCAGGAGTCCAATTAAAGCACGAAATAGAGTTGTCTTTCCACAACCAGATCTACCTAGAATCGCCAATATTTCACCCTGGTATACGTCCAGAGACACATTTTTAAGAATGATTTCATCTCCGTAAGCCACTGTGATGTCGCTTGCTCGTATTAAAGGCGAATTAGTAATTTCAGTCATTCTGGTCATCATATCTTTTTCAGAAAATCCACACACGAGGAAAATAGTAGAACAACAGAGCAAAAACAGCATTAGTGACCGTAAGTACGAATATGCATGTCACCACCGCTGATGTAGTAGCCCTACCGACGCCTTCAGCGCCCCCTCTTACCTGAAATCCTCTAAAACAGCCAATGGTAGCTATCTGGATGCCGAAAACAAAACTCTTTATCAAACCTTTCATCACATCGCTTACTTCCAGAACCTTATGGGTTTGATTAAAGAATCCTGTTGGAGTTACATCAAGAGAAAAAAAGGCTACCAGGCATCCACCCACAATTCCAACCAAATCAGCCAAGATTGTCAGACATGGCGCAGCAATTGCTACTGCTACTATTCGAGGTGTGACCAGATAGCGAATCGGGTCTATCCCCATAGTGCGCATGGCATCCAGCTCTTCCCGAACATGCATAGTCCCTATATGAGCCGCATATCCTGCGCCTGAGCGACCCGATATGATGAGCGCAGTCAACAATGGCCCCATTTCCAGGCAGATAGACAGACTCACCAAATCTGCAACAAATATGTTGGCTCCGAACTTTCTGAGTTGAATGGCCGATTGAAAAGCAAGGATACATCCCATGAGGAAACTGAGCAATGTTACTATGGGAACTGCGTCGGCGCCAGCTCTCTCTAGAATTTTGGGAAATGAGTCCCATTTAATGCTTAGTGGCCGTCTGACATCCTTCGCAGCGGCAATCACCGTTCCGCCCACAAATGTGAGAATGTCCACTACGTTGTTCAAAAAGTTAATTGAGGCCATTCCCACTTGCTGGAAAAAACCGGCCTCCAAACGTGGACCCAAGATGTCAGTTGATTGCATTCTATCGATATTGATGTTGCGCAGGAGCCTATTGATGGATTCTGGAACGTTTCTGAGCTTCAACAGATTGTTGTGTGATCGACATTTCTGATGCGCCTCAATTATGATGGCAGACGCAGAACTGTCTGCATGTTTGAGATTTTTGAGATCCATCGAAACATTTTTTAAGGGGTTTTCATCAAGAATGCTTTTGAACTTCCTCGAAACCTCGGCGGCATTTTCAAGTGTAATCGATCCTGATACGGCAATCACAAGCTCATCAAATGTTGTCTCAGACACTTCAATTTGCGCCGTACCACTGTAATAACCGGTTTGCTCGTCCAAAATTAAGCTCCGTAATACAATCGATCATAAACATTGAGGTTTCTGATTAGTTAATTAAAAAATACTTGTATGTCTTTTATGTTACGACTAATAGGGCTGTTGTGAAGGCTTTGCAGAAATATTTTACCATATTTTTTAGTAAGAATTCTTTGATCCATTAGACATAGGGCTCCGCGATCTGAACGAGTCCTGATAAGTCTGCCCATACCCTGTTTCAGGGCTATGACCGCCATGGGAACCTGATAAGAAAAAAAAGGCTCAGCTCCATATTTCTTCATTCTTTCAATTCTTGAAAAAACAATTGGATCTCCAGGGGGGGCAAACGGTAGTCGATCAATTATCACACAAGAGAGTGACTCACCCTTCACATCAATTCCTTCCCAGAACGAGCTAGTAGCGAACAGAACTGCCCCATCGGTCACTCTAAATTCCTCTAGTAGGACTGTTTTGGGTTTCGATCCCTGAATCAACATTGGAAATCGCAACCTGTCTTTCAACAGATTAAAAACTGCATCCATGTTCTTGTACGAAGTAAATAGCACAAAAGCCCGTCCTTGTGTCGCATTTAGAATTTCTTCGACATGATGTGCCATAGTATTAACGAAATTATGCGATGATGGATCAGGCATTGATTGAGGTATGTAGAGCAATGTCTGCAAAGAGTAGTCAAATGGTGAGTCCAGAATTACTTCAGTTGGTTTAGGCCCCAGATTCAAGCCTAGTCTTGCTTTGAAATAATCAAAATTCCCTCCCGTTGACAGAGTTGCGGAAGTGAAAACACAAGACTCGATCTTTTCGTACAATTGTGCAACCAGAACATCTCCAATTTCAACAGGGGCTGCATTCAACGTTACATTCCGCTCTTTGCGTTCAACCCAGCACGCATAATTATAATCAGAATTCATGTCGAAAACAGTCTGAATCTCCGTCGCCAATTCTGTAGCCCTTTTCCCAAGAAGTCGAAGTTCTTCCGGTAGGTCCGGCAAATTAAGAACCATCGATGAAGTCGTTTCAAATCGCGAAC